>NZ_JBFUHX010000018.1:0-65216 GCF_056402175.1 Paenisporosarcina sp. P4_B8
TACTACGTGAATTTGCACAAATGCTTACAGAACACTTAGCATTGGCACATTGTGAAGTAATAATAAAGATTTATCAAGAGAACCCTGATAAAGCGATAGAACTAATGATGTTAACGAAATATGGTTTTAAAGAATCAGACATACCATTAGATAAGTTATTGCATTTTAATCAAGAGTAGAGGCCTTTAGTTCTTGTTCTACTAACTGGTGCTTTACTTCAATAAGGAGTACAGCCTTTTTTCTTATTGAACTAACGGGGCAGTAGAGTTGAAGAAGGAAAAATAAGAGAAACTTATTGGGGGGAATATATTGAGTACAGTTGTTTATATGGTGAGACACGGTGAGTCGCCAAAAGAAGGAAATGATARAACAAGAGGATTAACCGAAAAAGGTTATTTAGATGCTCAACGAGTAACTGATATATTGAAAGATGAAAAAATCGATGCAGTTGTTTCAAGCCCATACATACGTTCAATATTGACTGTTGAAAAGATAGCTCAACATATAGGGCAAGAAGTTTTAGTCTTTGAGGATTTAAAAGAGAGGATATTTTCTTCTGAAAACAAAAGATTAGCTGATAAGGAATTGGTTCAGATTTTGGAAAAGTCGTTTTTCGATTCGAATTTCTCCTTAGAGGGAGGAGAATCAAATGCTGATTGTCAAAAAAGAGCTATAAAAGTTTTAAAAGAACTATTAGATACTTTGAGAAATAAAAAAGTAGTGATAGGAACTCACGGGGCTATTATGACCTTGATGATGGGATATTTCGATAACACCTATGACTTGAATTTTTTACATAGCACATCAAAACCTGATATTTATAGAATGGAATTCAATGAACAGGAATTACTGAACGTTCAAAGAATATGGGGTGTAAGTATTAGCGTTAACCAATAAAAATTATTTCTTGTTCTTCAACTAACGGATGCTTTAGTTGAGTAATACATTCTAAGCTTTACTTATACCCGTAAATAACAAGCTTCACTGTTGATGTATAGAAAGAAGGGGCAATTAAATGAAATACCAATTACATTTTACCATTTCAGAATACTTTCAGGGGGTTGATGGATATCCGGTGCCTGAAGATTATGGGTATTGGGTTCCGTTAATGAAACACTTCATTGAGAGGTCGGATACAGTTGAAATCCATTGTTGGAATGAAGAAAAAGAAGTGATCAAGGAAATGAACGCCTTAGTTCAAAGTCATCCTAGGTTGCCAAAAGATGTAAACTTAACTATTTTTCACTGCAGTCTAACGGACGAGGTTGCACATCATCTCCTATATGAACACATAGCTGAAACGGAAAATATAAAATGGTTCTCTATTTTCTTAAGCAAAGGCGATATTACAATGTTTCACTCTGAACATTGGGGAACAGAATTTTTTGCCCCTGATCTTAGTCAAGAAGATATAGCGTATATTAGATCTGTTATGCCAAAGGTTACAAATTTCCACGAATACAAGTAGGGTGATTAATGAACAGTTAGCTACTATGTCATCTCTTTTTCTTCTTTAACTAACGGGGCAGGATAGTGGAATAAGAAGTCATTGTAGTAGTAAGTATATGGTACATTAAATGTAATCAAATTAAAGGGGTTGATAAGGATGCGTTTATCAAATAAATTTGTGACTGTAACTGGGTTTTGGGTGATGAATAAATAAAATTATAGGGAGAAATTAAATGATAAAAATCGACGTAGATTTAGTATCGAAGTTAATAAATAGCCAATTTCCAGAGTGGTCTAATTTGGAAATAAAGCCTGTTAAAAAAAGTGGAAATGATAATAAAACTTTTCACTTAGGCAACAGTATGAGCGTTAGGTTACCAAGTGATGAAGCCTATGTACCCCAAGTTGAAAAAGAACAAAAATGGTTACCCATTTTAGCCAAGCATCTTTCTACACCAATATCTGAACCATTAGCTAAAGGAGAACTAAGTGAGGATTACCCACATCCTTGGTCAGTCAACAAATGGTTGGATGGAGAGACATTAACTTTAGAAAATATAGATGATTCAAATCAATTTGCAAATGATTTGGGGAAATTTTTAGTTGAATTACAATCTATTGACGCCAGTGAAGGTCCCTTCGCTGGCGAACATAATTTTTATAGAGGCGGAGATATTGTTGTATACGATGATGAGTGTAGAGATGCCATTAATAATAATGTAAATACTTTTAATAAACACCTATTGAAAGAAATTTGGGAATTGGCATTAACTTCAAAGTGGGCTGGTGAACCAGTTTGGGTCCACGGTGACATAGCCCCAGGAAATATATTAATTGAAAATGGTAAATTGTGTGCGGTTATTGATTTTGGGATATTGGGAGTAGGAGACCCTTCTTGCGATGCTGCAATGGCTTGGACTTTTTTTGATGATAGTAGCAGAAAGACATTTAAGAATGCATTGAATTTTGATGCAGAAACTTGGAATAGAGCAAGAGGTTGGGCTTTATGGAAGGCTTTAATAACCTACAACTATAATAAACAATCTAACAAAGCAGTCGCAGATGAACAATGTAATATTATAGAAGTAATCATTAATGATTACGAAACTGAAAGATAAAGGCATTAAAATAGAATTTTTTATTGAACTAACGGGTGCTTTAGTTAAATACCCGGCAGCCTTTACAAGGCGGCTTTTTCTTATGGCCTAGATTTAATCGTGTACCTATACTTAGCTGTCGTATAGGTTACTGAACTTAGATTATTGAAAAAGTTCTTGAACATTAATAAAAGAATTAACCTCACAAAACACTGTAAATATAGGGTGTTTGTTCATTAACTCCTGGTTTTCTGAACAAAACCCTTCGGTTCAGTGATTGAATCGGGCTTTATAAGATCTTTGAATAAAACGTTACTAAACGGCGAATTATTTGGTAATTCATTTACAGGGGAGTTTATCTGTGGTAATATAACTAAATATTCCCAAGATTAAAGGAGATTGAATGATGAAAAAACTATTATTGCTTATTGCTTCACTTTCTTTAGTTCTTGCAGCTTGTACTGAAGACAAAGAAGACAAAGAAGAGAAAAAAGTTACAACGACTGTAGGAACTAAATCTGAAGAAACTGCATCTGAAGAAAAAGCGAACCCTGCTGGAGATATGATGAAGTTTTACTTATCAATCTCTCAATCTATTAATGCTGTAGATTCAGATCTAAATGCTTTTGAAAATGTAGATGTAGAAGCACCTCCAGAAGCTGCTGAGCTTAAAAAAATGCGGGATGCTGCAAAAACAGCTGCTGCAAATACTGCGGTTAAAGTAGAAGAATTAGAAGTTCCTGCTGAATTAAAAGATCATCAAGAAAMAATTGACTCAGCATTAAACAAAATGCAAGAAGCTTATACAATGAAAGCAGACGCATTAGCTGCAGAAGGTGAYGTTGTATTAGATGAGGCAAATGCTAAATTTGAAGAGGCTGAAGCTGAATTAAATGAGGTACTTAAAGAAGTTGGCTTAGCAGAATCAAGCATTGCCAGCGAAGTAGCACAATAAGAAAAAATCGTCCGATTGAACGGACGATTTTTTTATTTTACATTATGTCAGTTGGATTATATACAAATGTGTAGCCAGCTGCCTTTAAATGGCAGCTTTTCTTATGGAGTAATGAAATCGAATACTTCCCAATCCGGGTGTTATGTCTACTAGGAGTGCATGCAGCACACTCGTTCAGCGATAGAATAGATATGTTACAGATTGCATTTTTTCTTCAACTAACGAGGCAGGTTAGCTGAAGAAGGAATTTTCACATTTTTACTTGAATATATCTAGGAAAAGACTATAGATGGAGGGCTGTTTATGGCATTAGTTTCAATCTATACTGTTGGTAGGCTAAACCACCCCTATGACCACCCTGCCTCTCGTGAATTTTTTCAAGTGGGAAATGAAGTATATCGTCAGGCAACTAAATCAGGACTTATAGAGGCGTTTTCACCTGAAGGAGTCTCTTTCCCTGAAGAAACCGTAAAGGGAAATGGTTCTCCTATTCTTACACTAACAGTATGGAGAAGCCTTCAATCCTTATATCGGTTTACCTATTCAGGACAGCATATGCAAGCATTACGAGATAGAAGCAGATGGATTGAGCCATATCCAGAGAAACACCTATCTTATGTAGTTTGGTGGACAGAAAAGGTTAAGGATGTCTCATGGGAGGAGGCATTCAAGAGATACAACTATTATATTCAGCATGGTCCCACTCCTTTTGCATTTGACTTTAAGCATGCATTTGATGAAAAAGGGGAGACGTTCTTGATGAAGTAGCAGGGGGGACCCTTTATTAATTGGGGAATTATCCATTGAAACTAATGGTGACGTTAAGGAGTAATACACCTTCCTGTGACATTTTTATCGCCATTTTTATTTATTCTAGAGGAAATTGTGAAGTATTACACTTCAACTATCGGGTACGTTAGTTGAAGATCAATGAGCTGCATTGACGGCTCTTTTTTCATGTTAAACTAACGCACTCGTTAGTTTAATAGTTAGCTAAAATCACCTATGATATTATTAGTTTTGAATTCATTAATAAGGGGGTTTTTAAATGACACCAGAACAAATTGTTAGAGAATTTTTTGAAGAAGTACGTTCAGGTAATAATCCTGATTACTCAAATCAATTAATGGCAGAACAAGTATTGGCACATCAAATTGTATCTGAAGAAGAACAAACAGTTTTGAGGACACCTAAAGATTATGCTGAACACGTAAGAGAAATGATTGACGCATATGGTAATTTTTCTTTAGAAATTCAAGAATTTTTAGTACAAGGAAATAAAGTATATGTACGTTGGAAACAAGTAGGTAAACACGTAGGAGAAATCGATGGTTTTTCCCCAACGGGTCTTCCAGTAATTGAAATTGCAAGTGCTGTATATAAAATAGAAAATGAAAAAATTGCTGAGTATTGGATTCAAATTGATAGGTCAGGTATTCAAAAACAATTAGAAAGTAATAAAAATATTAAGTAGTTTATTTTCCGAACTAATCGTGTCATTTCTGTCATTTAACCAAAAAAAATAACCCATCCTAGTTAGACGCAAAAGATGGGTTACTTCTTCATAAGTGAAGTTGTCATCCATAGTAAGAAGAACCAGCTGCCTTAAAAGGGAGCTTTTTTCTATGGAGTAATGAGGTGTTACTTCCTATTTCATACGACTTCTCATTTTGTAATCTCTCAACCAGAGTGGAAATCTCATCGTTAAACTAATTATTAAGACGATTAACACTAAAACCGCTGCAGACATGTCTGCAATATCTGCAGCATCTTCTACAATCGCGCTTGATTGAAGATACCAAAGATGGACAGGTAAGGTTCCACCTTGCGAAAGCAAGTTAAAGTCCCACATATTCCCCGATGTCCCCGTTCCACCAACAAGTAAAATAACAGCAGATTCACCGAAAGCACGGCAGGTGGCCAAGCTTAATCCAGTTAATATCCCACCCATGGCGACTGGAACGACTACATTGACAATCGACTTTGATTTGGTTGATCCTAACGCGTAGGATGCTTCTCTTAACTCGGCTGGAACAGCTTGAAGCGACACCTCTGTTACTCGTGTAATAACAGGTAAATTAAGCAACGATAAGGCAACACCAGCTCCTAAAATGGTTAAACCTATATTAAAGATATCTACAAATACAACATAGCCAAATAATCCAAATACAATCGAAGGTACGGTTGCTAAACTCTCAACACATGTTCGTATAAATTCAGTTAATCGATTATTTGGCGCGTACTCTGATAGATAAATCCCTGAGCCAACACCAATTGGAATCGAAATGACCAATGAAATAAATAAGACGTAAAAGGAGTTAATCAGAAACGGCCCAACACCTCCTCCTGCTACAATTTCATCTGGTAATCCAAAGAAAAAGTGAGGAGTCAGTTTTGGTAAACCCTTTGAAAGAATAAATAGAAGTAACGCAGCGATGAGAAAAAGAATGATCACTGTTAATATCCATAAGCTAATTGTCAGCATACGATCAACAAGGTATCTTGATTTTTTATTTTTTATCAGTTCGTTTGAAATACCACTTCTCATACTTATACCCCTTTTGGACGAAGTTTGCGGATTAGGACAATCATAAGTGACGAGATGATTAATAAAATGAAAGCCATCATGTACAAGGCATTACTCCATGTTGATCCAAATTCAACATCAATGATTTGGTTAACAATATTACTGGTAAGTACAGCGGTTGGTGTGACCAAATCAGTTGGTAGTTGTGCTGTATTCCCTATCACCATAACAACAGCCATCGTTTCACCAATGGCCCGAGCCATCCCTAAAATGATTGCAGTAAATATACCCGATTTTGCTGCTGGCAAAACAATCCCAAACACTGTTTGAAATCTTGTGCTCCCCATAGCATAACTCGCTTCTCTTAGCTCCTGAGGAACAGCAGTGATCGCATCATCACTAATTCTTGAAATCGTAGGTAATACCATAATCGTCAAAACAATGGCTGCAGCTAACAAACCATCTCCTAACAGACTTCCAGTCACTTGTCTTAAGAACGGTAAAAGAATGGTCAAACCTAAGTAGCCATAGACTATAGATGGGATTCCCACGAGTAAATCCAAAACAGGTCGAATTATACGTTTTAGTGATTCTGGTGCGATTTCAACCGTAAATATTGCTAGTCCTATGGAAATCGGTGCTGCAAACAACAGAGTTAATGCGGTCAAAGAAAGTGTACCTATGATAAAGACGGCAGCACCATACTTTTCTTCATAAGGCTCCCAAGTCGTAGAAAAGAGAAATTCAGTCAGAGAAACATCATTAAAGACTAAAAATCCTGTCCGCCCGATAAAAAGAACAAGTGCGAAAAGAACAAGTCCCATGAAAAGTGCGCTAGTAAAACAGAAGACTTGAAACAATCGATTATTAAAGTAGTTAAGTTTCATTTTCTTCATTTGATTTTTTGCAAATGAAACATTTACAGTGGGTAGTGGATGTGCGATCTTTGCCATAAAAATCCTCCAAACTAAATTGAAAGCCAGCTCTGAATAGAGCTGGCTTTCTATGTTTATGGTAAACATAGATTTAACTTAATTCATTGCACTAATAGGAATAAACTTTAGTTTCTTTAATGAACCATTTTGGAATTTACTGCTTTGAATGAACTTAATAAATGCAGCTTCAGAACCTTTAGGAGTGCCTTTTGTCAATAAGTATCCATAACCCCAAATTTTATAGTTACCATTCACAACGTTTGTCGTAGTTGCAGATACACCGTTGAAGCTAAGAGCTTTAATATCACCTTTTACATAAGCTAAATCTGTATAACCGATAGCATTTGGATTTGCTCCGACATTTTTAACCATATCTCCATTACTGCTAACTTCTTTATAATTTTCACCTTTTGACATAAAATCATTTCCAGCTAAAGCCTTCATTTGATAGTTAACACGTGTACCAGAACCATGTTTACGATTTACTACAACGATTTCTGAATCGTCGCCACCAACTTGCTTCCAGTTTTTAATTTTCCCTGAAAAAATATCTTGAAGCTGTTTTGTTGATAAATTTTTTACCGGATTTGATTTGTGAGTGATTGTTGCAAATGGAATAACTGCAATTTTGTGTGCTTTTAAACTATCAAAAGCGCTGAATCCAGGAACAGCTTTGGTTGCATCCCAGTCAGCTGCACCTATTGTTGCTGAACCTTTCATAACAGATTGAGGACCAGCAATTGAAGAAGAACCTGATACCGAAATAGAAACTTTAGGATTAGCTTTTTTAAATTCTTTTGCAGCTTGTTGTGTTAAAGGTAATAAAGCAGAAGAACCTGCAACGACGATTTTCCCACTTGTTGCTGCCTGAGCTGTTGTTGTTATTCCACCAAAAGTTAAACCCACTGATGCGACAACCACTAGTGCCGCTGCTGTAAATCGTTTCAAGATATTCATTTGTTATTCGCTCCTTTATTTTTCGTTAATGCTTCAAATTGACCGTTTTTCCATACAACCACAATTTCGCCGTCTTCACCCGGTGTAGTCGCAACAAGTGACTTACCGTCAGGAGAAATTGTGAATGATGTTAATGGAAGGTTAGTTTGAGCTAATTTTCTTAACCCTTTTGTATCTGTATTTACTTCGTAAAGAGTGCTCATGCTGTTTTCTTCAGCAACTAGAATCACTAGTTTTCCTTGTGGTGTTACCAAAGATGAAATAATGTCTTTGTTCTTAACAAGTACAGTCGTTTCATCCACTCCATATAAAATCTTTAACTCTGGAAGCTCTTCACTATCTGTCTTAGCACTTAAATACACGATGCCCGCATTTTTTAGGAACATAGAGAAAACTTTATTATCATTCGTCGTGGTCAATTGATCTGCTTTCACTTCTTTGCTCTCAAGGTCTATAGAGTAAATTTGAGGCTCAGTGCCAGTTAAATCGATAGAGTCCACATCTGTTTTGTCATCATCTGTATATTTTGTCGTTCCTTCTTTACCCACTACATACAGAACTTTTTTTCCATCAAAAGATAAATGTAAATCCGACTTGTAGGTCAGCTTATCTTCAAAAACTTTTGTAACCTTACCATCAGTAATTGTCATATATGAAATTTTTTCGTTTTTATCTCCTTGAAGGAAGTAAACCTTTGTTCCATCAGATGACCAAACAAATTCAACTTTAAGTGAGTCATCTTCTGCATTTACAACAGTATCCATTTTCGTTTCAAAGTCGACTAAATGCATAAATCCTGTCTCGTCCGAATAAACAGCTTTTTTGCCATTGGGTGAAACAATTAAATCTGTTGCATTAATTGTCCAGCTTGCTTTTTTAGTTTGGGTATCTAATAGCACTGAACGATCATTATTAGTAACTAATAGTGTTTTTTCATTAATGAATTGTGGCGCAAACGTATCTCCACTTACTAAACCAGAAGTTGCAACAAATAAACTGCTATTTAACTTTTGAACATCTCCTCCAAATGCAGTAACAATATCGTTCAGATCAGCGTAAACAATGCCTTTCACATGGACAGGACTTGCTACTAACTTCATGGATGTTCCATTATTTTGTAATACCTTGCTTAATAATTTAAATTTCAAAGTTTTACCTTGCTTAGAAAGAGTGATTTCATTATTCTTTCCGATTGTTGTGGTTGCAGAAAATAATTTTGAAATATCTTGAACAGAATAAAGCTGTTTGCCGTTTACAGTGAACGTATTCACTTGTTTTCCAGTACCGTCTACCATTAATTTGGAAGATCCAAGTTTAAAACTACCATTTACAGAGATTAATAGGTTTTTATCTGTTAATATATCTCCACCTAATGCTTTAACGAGGGGTGTTACTTGGACAAATAATGTTTTATGTTCTAGCTTTGCTGGAATCCCTAACTTGCTTTTTTTCCCATTTGCTACATAAACATTGGAGTTTTGAGTTAACTGGATTGTTTTTTTGTTTTTCCCTATTCCTTTTGTAATCGTGTATGTTTTTGTTTTTTGATTGTAAGTGATGGAAGCAGACATCATTTTAGCCAATTCTTGTACGGAGTGAAGCTTAATCTTGTTGATCTCAATAAATGAAACTGATTTTTCCATTCCCTCAACTAAGACCATTTCTTTTTTTACAGTCATATTTTGTTGCACGACTGCAGCATGTGCTTCATTAATTTCTACGGGAGCAAATAAACTACCCGATAAAACAGCGGATACAATAAATAAACTAGTTACTTGGCGCTTCATTCTTTCTTCCTCCTCTTTTATAGTTCAAATAAAGTAAACAAAAACCAGTAAATACCTCTCCTCCCAGTCTAATTACTCACTACTAAAGTCATTGTAGACTGCTTATATTAAGCTGGTGTGATTTTTTGTGTGAATATTGTAAAAATATCGTACGGATTTTATTAAGAATTGCAGTAGCAATAGAATATAAAAAGAATTGTTCCAATATAAAAACGGAACAATCCTTGTGAAATTTTAATATGTAAATTGAGTTTCTTCTATGTAAATAGGCTACATATCCAATATGACAGAGAGGGAGGGAGGGGGTGAGAATTTTGAGTCTTACATTGCAAAAAAAGCCCCTTCATCATGATGAAGGGGAGGAGGCTTGTTTATGATGCTTCTTCCAATTCGTTTGGATTAGCTGCATTCCAAATTGATTCTACCCATTGTGGGTTATCGATGAAAGGATTGCGGTTTCCTTGGATGCTGTAAATGACATTGTTGCGGTTCGCTTCGAATGCATCAACAGGATCCTGGATGTGCCATTGTAGCAATATGGACAGTTTACCATGGTAAGGTGCTGAACCATTATTTAAATTGTTGTTCAGTTCTAAATCCACGCGATCCCCTTTTTCATAGCGTGTTGCCATGTAGAAGAGCATGCGAGCAACGTCGCCTTTGACGCTATCAGGTGGCTCGAATGAACTGCCTGTTTTTAAGCAACCATTACAGCCACTTACTGGACTTCCGCCGTTATCGAAGTCAAGGTTTCCTCGGGAGCTGTTAACTTGAACGTTGGTTGGTCGCAAGTGATGGATATCAGTACCTGGGCCGTTGCTTGTGCCGAAATTGCCATGTGATTTTGCCCAAACGTGTTCCCGATTCCAGTTGGTTGTGGTCCCGCCGTTATTGCTTTTCGGGCTTGATACTTTTGAGTAGAACAAGATGACGTTGTTCGGGTTGTTCGGATCCTCGTCTGTTTCGCGGAGAGCTGCCCAAACTGCGTCATATGATAAGACTTTGTGATTTTTTATGATATCGTGTAAAGCTGTTTTTAGTGTTTGACCTTGTTTACCTTCTGCATCTTTGTAATAATCACCAGCGGTAGGTGGGATTACCGTATCTGATACAGTTACTGAGAAGCTTCCTGTGACTTCGAATTCGCCATCAGTTGCTGTAACTCCGACAATATAAGAGCCTTCAGGTAGTGATAATGTCAATACGCCATCTGTAATTGTACCAAGTGTAGACGTGTAGGTTAACTCATCGTTATCCACATCTGTGAAATGTTTAGCTAGGTTTATGGTGATGGTTTCACCTGTTTTCACTGATTTGTTCGTGAATATATTTGCCAGGATTGGGGAATGGTTTGCATTCGGATCTGCAGGGTAGTCAATTACCTCGCCTTTTACGTTCGTATATGCGATTGTTTCAGGATTAGCACCGTTAATGAAAGTTAGGGCTTGAATGTTTTCAGCGCCACGGATTTCCTTGACATTCGGTCCATCCACCACAATTTCGGAAGCAATATTACCTTTGAAATCAAAAATTGCTTCTGCAGCTACTGGATTAAGTGTCAGTTTGTTCGATGAGAATCCTTGTCCATGAAATTCACCATATGCTCCTATTGCAAAGATGCCATCTGTGATTGTCGAAGAACTGTCCATCGTAACGGAAATACTTGGGTCATCGATAGTGATTTTATTCGTTTGTATATTTGTGAAATTGAATGTTTTTTCTGGTGTAATCGGTGTTACCTCAATCGGTACTTCAGGTTCTTCAATGGTTGAAAATGCAATAGCTGAAGGGTTTTTCAAACCAGGCTTTGAAAAGTACGCTGTCAGATCACCTGAAATGTCCACTTGTTTTCCGATAAGGGAAGGGTTTGAGTTTAATCCCCAATCACTTCGGAAACTAGAAGTTACAGCTACGAAAAGCATGTTATTTACATTTGTCTCGTCTGCACGATCTGCAATAGCGAAGTTGAAATCGTCAGGCAGATTAGTTTTGGAGACATTTGAGGCACTGTTAATATGTCCGATAATATAGCCGCGAACGGTTGCTTTACCGCTGTTGGTGGCAATGGCATCTGACACTGTCTTAACTTCTTCGGCTTTTGCCACTTGTAATGTGTAGGGCATGACCATACTGAGTAATAAGATGAAAACCAGTCCAAGGAGACCAGTCTTTTTACGTTTTAAGTAAGTCATTAAGTACGCTCCAGTCTATTTGATTTTTTTCTGGGTGCTTAGAAAATGATGTCGCCATCCACTTGAATGCCATCAAGGCTAACATTGTTTAAATCTAGTCCGGAAAGGTCCATATTGCCTTCAACTTGAATGTTCAAGAATGACAAGTTAGTTGAAGAAGTTCCTTTGATCATCAGGTCGCCTGTAATTGTTGCATGTTGAAGTAATTGAGCATTTTCCATGGTTACAATAACATCACCAATAAATGTTTTTGGTGTCTCAGCAGATCCAGAAAATTCTTCCGGAGTAACTTCAAATGGTCCAGTTGGTTCAACAGGAACTTTAGCATCGTCCAAAATACGTTCTTCAATTTGTGGATTTACAGTACCTAATTTTTGAACATAGTCTCTTAAATTTTCCCAATCTGATAAACCTAAATCTGTAACGCGACCTTCGTCGTAAGCATTTTTGAAGACTGTAAAGCCGTCTCCACCTTTTGCAGTGAATGCGTTCGTCGCAATAACATAATCAGAAGTTAAATTGATATCCGAGAAAGAGCTATCTGTGTTTTTGACTTTCATCGAAGTAACACGATTTCCAGCTGCTCTGCGGCTGTCGTAAGTAAATTTCATACCAGAAATATGCAAGAATCCACCGTTTTCGCCTGGTGCTAGACTGACGCTATGTTCAAGTGCCATTTTGATTTCCGCACCTGACAGTGTCATGGTTGCAAGCGTATTACCGAATGGAAGGGTAGTCAACACTTCGCCAACTGTGATTGGTCCTGCGTCTATTGGATTTCGAATTCCTCCGCCGTTTTGCATTGCAATCACAACTTTGGAGTTATATTCTTTCGCTTTATCAAGCATGCCGTCAGTAATTAGATTTCCAAGTTTTGTTTCATTTGCCCGGACACTCTCCATACTAGTAGGTCCAAGGCGTGGGTTCGCTAGTTCTTCAAGTGCAGTAGCGCCTGTCGGTTCATTTTTAATTGTGGCAACTTCATCAGCGTAAGGTTGAAGTAATTCTTTTGCTTGCGCATCTTCCGCTTTGCCAGCAGTTGCGATCAATTGTCCATTGTGCGCAGTAATGATACCTGATTTATCAAAAGTCACATCCAGCGTGCCTAAGAAATCACCATATTGGTAGGCTTGTACGATGATTGTTAAGTCTTTTGCCACACCATTTTCGTCTACTGCCACTTCGACAGGAGCTTTTAATTGTGTATGACTATGGCCACCGACTATTACATCAATGCCATCTACATGCTTCGCTAATAATTGATCGTTATCGAAGGCAGGATTATCATCAAAACCTAAGTGGGTAATGGCCACGATTTTGTTTACGCCTTGGCTTTCCAGTTCTTCTACTGCTTCATTTGCAGAAGTGATGTAATTTTTGAACGTCACATCATTGGCGCTTGAAATTTGAACTGTTTCTTCCGTTGTTAAACCAAAGAATCCAACGCGCTGACCATTAATATTCTTAATAATCGTGTTGTACATTTTACCGCCGACCGGGTCAATACCAGTCGAATCGTTGAACAAATCTTTTAAGTTTGCATCTGCCGAAAAGTCCACGTTACTTGAGACAATCGGGAATTCTGCGTCTTTAATAAAATTAGCCAGTGCTTGATGGCCATCAGGTGATGAGCCAAGATCGAATTCGTGATTTCCAAGAGTCATGAAATCATATTGGGCCAAATTCATAAAAGCAAGGTCCGCTTGTCCCTGGAACTTGTTGAAATATAATGTTCCAGAGAAGACATCCCCAGCATCAAGTAACAATGCATCAGGTTTTGCTGCGCGAACTTCTTTAATGGCGGTTAAGCGTTTTGCTGCATTGTCTAAACGAGCGTGCGTATCATTTGTGTGCATCAATGACAACGTAAAAGGACCTGGAGGAACTACTGATGCTGTGTTTACGATACGACCTTCAACTTGAGGATCGACTGTGCCTAAGTTTTTAACGTAGTCACGAAGGTTCTCCCAGTCAGCAGCGCCAAGGTCGGTTACGCGGCCTGCTTCATATGCATTCTTGAAAACTGTGTAGCCGTCTCCACCTTTAGCTGTAAATGCGTTTGTCGCGATTACATAGTTGCTTGCTGGAACGATATCTGAGAATGAACCGTCTGTATTTTCAACTTTCATTGAAGTAACACGGCTACCGACTGCAAGTGAGCTGTCGAAAGTGAACTTCATACCTGAGATATGCAGGAATCCACCGCTTTCTTTCGGTGATTGGCTAACACTGTGCTCTAAAGCTGTTTTGATTTCAGCGCCAGAAAGAGTCATTGTTGCCAATGTGTTACCGAATGGCAATGTTGTTAATACTTCACCGACTGTAATTGGACCAGAGTTGATAGGAGCGCGAATACCTCCACCGTTTTGCATTGAGATGACTACGTTTGGATTGAATTGTTTTGCTTTCCAAAGCATACCGTCTGCAATCAAGTTACCCAATTTAGTTTCGTTTGAACGAACACTTGGACCTGTATCATTTGATCGTGGGTTGTCTAAAGCTGAAACAGCTGTAGCTCCAGTTTCTTCGAGTTTAATTGTTGCGATTTGATCAGCATAAGGTTGCAGCAAAGCTTTCGCTTCAGCATCTTCAGTTTTTGAAGAAATCGTGATTAATCCACCTGTTTTACCTGTTACAATTCCGTTTTTGTCAAACGTTACATCGAGTGTTCCAAGGAATTCACTGTATTGGTAGGCTTGTACGATAATTGTAGGGCTCTTCGCCACACCATTTTCATCCAAGTTTACTTGAACTGGTGCATCCAATTTTGTATGGCTGTGACCGCCTACGATTACGTCAATTCCATCAACATATTTCGCTAGAAGTAGATCATTGTCGAATGCAGGATTGTCATCATAGCCAAGGTGAGTGATTGCGATGATTTTGTTTACACCTTGACGTGTCAACTCATCTACAGCTGAGTTTGCAGATGAAATGTAATTTTTAAATTTCACATCTTTTGCACTTGAAATTTCAGCCGTTTCTTCTGTTGTTAAACCGAAGAATCCAATACGTTCTCCATTTACATTTTTAATAACTGTGTTATACATTTTGCCGCCTGTAGGATCAATTCCAACGCCGCTATTTTTTAAATCTTTTAAGTTAGCATCTGCTGAGAAATCAACGTTACTGCTGACAATTGGGAATTTAGCACCTTTGATGAAATCAGCAAGCGCTTTGTGACCTTCTGGAGTAGAACCAAGATCGAACTCATGGTTACCTAATGTCATCATGTCGTATTTAGCTAAATTCATGAAATCTAAGTCTGCTTTGCCCTGGAACTTATTGAAATATAAAGTTCCCGAGAAAACATCCCCAGCATCAAGTAATAGAGCGTTTGGCTTCGCAGCGCGCACTTCTTTTATTGCCGTGATGCGTTTTGCCACATTATCCAAATTTGCATGTGTATCGTTTGTATGCATTAGTGATAGTGTGAAAGGATTTGGATTACCGGGTGTTATTGGTGGTGTAACCACTACTGGTGCCGCAACAGTAACTGTTAACACTAAGTTAGTTGCTTTGTTTCCAGCTTTATCTTCCGCACTATATGTTATCGTGTACGTACCTGAGTTAGCTGTGTTAATCGTGCTGATTTCAGCACCTTCACTGTTACGAATTGTAGTTTTAACGGGAACGCTAGCATCTTTGTTATCAGTTGCTGTAACAACTGGAACAGCAAATTGGCCATTGTGTGCAACATTTATAGATGTAGCTCCTGTGTAAGTGAAAGTAGGTGCTACTTTGTCAGTTGTTTGGTTCATGTCTTTGCCACGATATAGGAACATAGCCATTTCGCCACGAGTCACCGCTAAGTTTGAGCCAAATGTAGTGTCTGTTTTCCCTTCAGTCAATCCAGCTTTTAATAGTGCGTTTACATATGAATCCCAGCGATTATTTACATCTGTAAATGTGTTGTTAATCCCAGTGCCATCTAACTTGTAAGCACTTGCTAAAACTTTAGCCATTTCGCCACGAGTGATTTTAGCATCTGGATCGAAAGATGTTTTCGTTTTTCCATTAATTATTCCAGCTGCAAATAGAGCGTTAACTGAACCTTCAACTCGTACATTTAAATCTGTGAAAGTAGATTTTGGAGCGGTGGCTACATTAAGACCGATTGCTTTAGCAATCATGATTGCCGCATCTCCACGTTTTAATGAATCGTTTGTTCCAAATGTTGATTCGCTATACCCTTGTGAGATACTTTCAGTTGTTACGTAATTGACTGCTGCTTTAAGTGTACTTGGTACGTCACTATATGCTGCAGAAGCGGCAATCGGTAGTGTAGATGCGACTAAAGCTGCTGTGGCTGCTGTAGCAACGAACTTTTGATGCCTTTTAACATGAATAGACATTCGTCAATCCCCCGTATAGTTATTTTTGTTTAGAAATATATGAATATTCCATCACATTATAATCTTAACACTACTATTATCATAATAGCTAACTAAAAACACAAGACTATTAACCTATTAAAAGGGTAATTCATTCGAAAGTTTACAAAATTTACTTCTTAACAATGTTGAAACAACTAAGTTTCACGTGCAATTAAGACTACTTTTTTAAATTTGAGTAAATATGTAATTTTTTCGTAAAGCTAATAGAATATCGGTTTTCTCTATGAATAAGTTAAAAAATCAGAAAATTTATGTTGAATGTTCAATATTAATCTATTAAACTGTTGAAGGAAAAATTTATTTTAAGGGGAGTTCGTGAATGACAGACTCTATCACAGAATTTAGTATTAACAGAGATGAGTTTATATGGAAAATGGAAAGAGGACTATTCTTTCAAAATGATGCCTCTGCAATCGTATTATGGGACTTAGCAATTGAAATCTTATTGCAAACTTTGGATGAACACTTGGATATCGAAAAGAGCAATACAATATTGAAGGACTTTGGATTTCGCATGGGAGCAATAGCAAGTAAGGACTATTCTGAACGGATGGATCTTGAAAATATTTTAATTCAATTCAGTGATATTTATCGCAATGCCGGTTGGGGAAATGTGAAAATCACTAAGTTTTCCCACGAAGATAGAAAGGTGATTATTGAACTTCACAATAGCTGGGAACATCGGGTTTTCAAATCAATTAATAAAGATCAAGAATGTATTATAATGCCGAGTTATTGGACAGGATTCATGAGTGAATTGTTGAAAGAAAATATGAGCTATTCATTGACAATCAAAAATCAAAATTGCATGGATTATTGTGAAATTAAACTGTTTGTAAAAGAATAGTACTTTCGATGTAATCTAACTCTTCATACATAAATATTTAAATTTCATGTTATAAGTTTGATTATTAGGGAAAAATCAACTATGACGGAAATTTTATAATGGAGAGGTGAAAAAAAGTGAAAGATAATGAAAAACAATCTGCAAAAGAATTTGCAAATCAATCAGCTACTGAACAAACACAAAAAGAAGACCAGTTAAGTAAAGAAGAAAAAGAAAAACTTCAAGTGAAAGATGGTCAGAATAACCATCACTTGGATGAGCGTGGAGGGTACTAATCAAAAAACCGTGATCCCATAAGGATCACGGTTTTTGTTTATTCATTTGGCAATCTTTTTGCATTTTCTTGTTTCGCTGGTGAGTCATTGTTATCTTCAGGAAGTGATTCTTTTGATTTTGGTGCAGCTTTATGCTGAGATTTTGGGAAAGCTTGTTTTGCTTCTTTCTTAGTGTCCTTGCTTAGTACACTTTCGATATAATATTGAACACTGGTCATGGCGCCTTCTTCCACCATACGATTGTCATCCGGATCGTTAGGATCTGAGAAACCTGATTTTGTCATTTGGCATTGTTTTACATTTTTTGAATCCATGAATGAGGACACTTTTGTCATCGTATTATTCATCATGATTTTGGCTTTTTCACGATTTTCTGCTTTCTGTAAAAACATATAAGCCGTAGCTGCAAGACCTCCAATTAACAATGAACGTGTATTTCCTCTAGACATCGTCATCCCTCCAATTGTTGTTAAAAATCAGTTATCTTATATTGATACCCACTTTCACAGACAATCACACATCTTCTTTCATAATTCCAATTTGCTTTCCTAAAATAATTTTGGTGGATACTATTTAACCGTAAGAATGAAAGGTAAATACGATGGTATTTAGGAGATTTCGTGCTGTACATCTTTTTGAGTTGAATAACTATAATTTAACTCAAAATAAAAATTATTCTTCTAGTAACTGTCCGTAAAAATATTTCTTTCGAATTTATACTAACATTACAGATTGATACTTATTGCTCGGTTTTTCATTTTCTAATATGGTACTTATTAATTATTAAAATTAAATATCACAAATATTTAAAATATTTAAAAGGAAATATCATTAATATGTCGAATCCTACTCTCTTGTAACGAAAACTAGTTAGAGAGGGATGGGAATGTTGAAAAATTTGTTCAAGTATTTTGTCGTCTTTACAATTGTAAGCGCTTTATTTTTTCAAGGAGTAGGTCAAAATAAAGCTGCAGCTGAAAACGGTGCAGAACCAGTTATCAGGATTGGTATGATACCTGATGTTCAAACACTGAAGGTTGGGGGCAAAGGAACTTTTGATTTAGTTGATAAGATTACTGGTGAAGTATTGTTCAGTGGAACGGATGAAGAATTGTCAGTGGAGTTGGATTCAACTTCGGAAATCAAAACAAATTATCGTCTGCAAGTTTCTTATTCTTCAAGTGAGTCTTTAATTTTGGATTGGGTGAGTCGTGCAGAAGCTGCCGGGTACCCGACTTATGTTGAAGCTTATGATAATGGATATTATCGTCTATATCTAGGGGAATTCCCTGCAGATGCTTCATTCTCTGTCCGTACAAATTTCAAAAATGAATTGGTGTCTAAAAATTTGGCACCTAGCGATGCTTTCTGGAAAGTGATTACGATCGCTGAAGGTGAAACGAAACTGAAAGTAACGAAAAATGGGGAAGTTAAATCAACTTCGAATCCTGTTCAAGTACTTGCACCATCTGAGCGGGTAACCATTAACGGCAAAACGTACCGCGGTCTTGCGGAAGTAGGATTCAACAGCAAAGGTACATTAGCAGGAATCAATGAATTATTAATTGAAGAATATTTATATGGAGTTGTTCCACGTGAGTTGCCACCAAATCCATATGGCGAACTAGAAGCACAGAAAGCACAGGCCATTGCAGCCCGGACTTATGCGTTATCCAATCTAGGAAAACGTAGTGCGGATGGCTATGATCTATTACCAACAACATCCGATCAAGTGTATGGCGGATTTGAAGCAGAGCATCCGATTTCAAATGATGCCGTCGAGACAACAAGAGGAATCGTGGCAACCTATGAAGGCAAGTTAATTACTGCCGTATTCCATTCAACGAGCGGTGGGTTCACTGCAAATAACGAGGATGTTTGGAATTCAGAAGCGGCGCCATACCTTCGCGCAACTCATGTAGGGCAAAAAGGAAACTCGCTTAAATATGTTCCAGCATTGGATGTTTATAAATTTGATGAGGAAGAACAAACAGAATCTCTTCGTGAATCGAAGAAAGGTGATTTTGAAGCGGGCAAGTCAAAATATTATCGCTGGAATTTCGAATGGACAGCTGAAGAAATCAGTGACATTCTTAGCACTTACTACAATAAAGAAGTCGGCAAAGTATTGGCAATCAACGTGACAGAGCGTTCAAGTTCAGGTCGCGTAGCGAAAATTGAATTTGTCACGGAAAATGGAACGTTCTATGAATACAAAGACCGTATTCGTTGGGCACTTCAATACATCAATGCTAGTGGGAATCCAGCAGTATTGTTGAGCACATTGTTTATCATCGAACCGGTAAAAGACGAAGTGACAGGAGAAGTGACGGGCTTCAAAACGAATGGCGGAGGCTGGGGACATGGTGTTGGGATGTCACAAGTCGGTGCAGTTGGAATGGCGGAAGCTGGCTATACTTATGATGTGATTTTGAAACACTTCTATCAAGGCATTGCATTGGAAACAAAATACTAGTTTTCATTGTTAGTTGGAAAAAACGCGAACTTAGTTGGAATCTCGAGAGAAATTGCATTGAATTGTCCCGCCGGCTGCCGCTTGGCGGGTTTTTTGTTGGAAATGAATCATATTTTCTCGGGTATTCCAATAAAATTGAAATAAAATAACGAATATTCATAGATAAGTTGAAAAAATATTTCAACAATTTATAATGAATTTAGAGAGTCGAAATGTAAAAGGTGGAATTCATTATATGTATGTTCTAGGAATAGATGGTGGTGGAACGAAAACGACAGGGATGGTCGCTGATGAAAATGGAAACGTTTACATGCAGACCGTCACGGGGCGAAGTAATCCCAATACGTTGTCACAACAGGAATTTGAAAAAGTCATGAGTGATCTGATAATGGATTTGAAGAATCAACGACCGGATGTTTTCGATGACGTCTCCGTGTGTTTTGCCGGGATGGCAGGAGTCGGGGAAAGTGGACGGGACATTGAAGTTGCAAAACTGTTGAAGAGATTTCTACCCTCAAAAACGGATGTCATCGTTAGTAATGATGCGGTCAATGCTTTGTATTCAGGTACGCTAGGTACGCCGGGCATTGTGCAAATTGCCGGAACAGGTGCCATTGCATTTGGCATGAATGAAGACAATAAAATGGTCCGCTCTGGTGGATGGGGCTATTTGTTTGATGATGAAGGAAGCGGCTTTTATTTAGGGAATGAAGCCCTGCGTGCAGTATTTCAGGCATTCGACGAAAGAGGTCCCGCTACTGAATTATCTAATCGGTTGTTACAACATTTCAATGTAAATCGTATTCCAGACATCATCGGTCAAGTATACGGCCAGGAGCATCCACGCTCTATTATTGCACCACTCGCACCGTATGTGGTGGAAGCGGCAATGTCTGAAGATGAAGTCGCTATAAACATTGTACAAAAAGCGTGTGAAGCCATGATGTCATGTATTGAATCTTGCCATCAAAAGCTTTTTGATGCGAATCATCCAACGATGATTGTATTGTCAGGCGGGGTGTTTTCGCATTCAGAGCTATTTATTCAACAGCTCTCAAAATTAGCAGAACTACCATTGCCGAACGTTACGTTCCAGAAGACAATGGTTCCTCCAGTTGGGGGGGCGATTATCGCTGCGCTCAAAACACAAAATATTAAACTCGGGGAACACTTTGCCAAGCAAATGAACGAGAAAAGCAGAAATTGAGGTGAAACACATGCAACTTGTACATGTCCGCGACATTGAACCAGCAATCATTGTAAACATGTGGAACGAAACCATCGGTCATTCGTTTCCGATGACGATTCCGTTATGGAAACAAAACACACTTATAGAACCAAACGTTATGAATGAAGTATCCATTGCGCTGATGGAGCAAGGGGAACTTCTCGGCCTTGTTGTGGCCAAGCGATATCAGGAAATTTTATCAGCTTCCATGGCAACACATATGGGGTGGATTCAATGCTTACTTGTAAAGAAATCGGCCCGCCATAAAGGCATTGGCACACGCTTGATTCAGCATGTGGAAAAATCGTTCATTAAAGAAGGAATTACAGAAATTCGGCTTGGACGTGATCCTTGGCACTACTTTCCAGGAGTTCCGAATGAAGACAAGCATTCATTTGAATGGTTTGAAAAGAAAGGTTATATCACTGAATCCATCGAAACGGATTTGATGAAATCATTAAAAGATACGACGCCTTACAAGCTCACTAATCCGGATGAGCATTACCGAGTTCTAAACTCACAAGACTTGCCGGAACTTTTGCAATTTCTTGAGCAAACTTTCCCGGGCCGTTGGCATTACGAGGCGCTTCATTACGCGATGGTTAATGGGACCGGCCGGGAGTTTATAGGCTTCTACGTCCATAACGAATTGAAAGGGTTTTGTAGAATCAACGACTCACTGTCGCCATTCATTGCTCAAAACGTTTACTGGTCTAACGATGGCACCTTGGGTGGAATTGGTCCACTCGGAATCGACCGCTCGATTAGAGGTCAACACTTCGGACTCGATTTGGTCAAAGCGGCCGCAAATGAATTGATGAAACGTCATGTCAACCATATTGTCATTGATTGGACCCAGATAGGGTCATTTTACGAAAAGCTCGGATTTACTCCGTGGAAACAGTACATAACGATGGCAAAACCCATTTCTGCAAAGGAGGAATGACAACATGAGAGAGAAAGTACTCACATTTCTGCAACAGGAAATAGACCAGCAAGTGACACCAGGTGCGGTCATTCGGATCAAACATAAAGGCCGAGTTGTTGTAGATGAAGCTCTCGGCACGAACAGTTTGCAGGAAGATGGCGTAGCCATGACGAAAAAGCATATATTCGACATGGCTTCATTGACGAAAGTAATGGCCACAATGCCTGCGATGCTCCAGCTCCTAGAAGGTGGGGAAATCCATCTGAACGATAAAGTGGGAACATTCCTTCCTGAGTTTGCAACGCATCAAAAAGAACAAATGACTTTGAAACAATTGATGACGCACTCGTCAGGTCTGATTGCACATCGTCCCTACTTTGAACGGAAACTTACTACAGCAGAAGTGCTGCAAGATATTTACGTAGAAAAACTGTCGTATCCCTCGGACAGTGATGTCGTTTACAGTGACCTTGGATACATTTTACTGATGGCCGTTATTGAAAAAGTGACGGGACAACCTATACAAGACTATGTCCAAGACCATATTTTTAAGCCACTCGGGATGGAACATACAGGGTACCTCCCAAAATATGAGCGTCATGAATATGCGCCTACTGAATTTCTCGACCATTTACATGACCATAAGTACGGAATTGTTCACGATGACAACACCGAATTCATGGGTGGCATCAGTGGACATGCAGGATTGTTTTCATCAATGGAGGATGTCTCAATCTTTACTACGATGCTTGAAAATGAGGGTATGTATAACGGAAAACAAATTATTGACACTCGCTGGCTGGCGAAATCTCGTGAAAACTTTACACTTTTTTCGACAGAAAGCCGTGGTTTGGGCTGGCAGTTAAAAGGGGATGGTCCGAATCCCATCGGAGATCTCATGTCCAATGATACGTATGGGCACACAGGCTATACGGGCACCAGTTTTTATATTGACCCAGTGGAGCAACTGACCGTCATCCTGCTGACGAATCGCGTGTATTTTGGTCGACATGACCCAATCATCAGGTTACGACCACGTTTACATAATTTAATTGTTACAAATTTATCTAAATAGGAGGAGTCTTCATGCATTTAATGATTGTTGGGGCACATTGCGGCGATGGAGAAATTCAAGCGGGGGCAATTGCCCATAAATATGCACAGGCAGGGTACAAAGTGACGTTTCTTCATTTAACTGCTGGAGAAAAAGGTGCGCCTGCCCATCTCGACGTTGAAACTTATCGCAATCAAAAGATTATGGAGGCTGAAAAAGCGGCAGCGATTTTGGGAGGGACAAGCATCACATTGAACCACCGTGATGCAGAACTTACATTTAATGAAGAGCTTGCCAAAGAAGTGGCAACGATTTTCAGGAGAGAGAAACCGGATTTTGTCATCACACATTGGGTCAACAGCATGCATCCTGACCATCGGATTTGTCAGTTGGTCGTACAGGATGCGTGGTTAAAAGCATCGCTACCCGGATTTGATTTGGACGGACTTCCGCCACATGGCCTTCGCCGAGTGTTTCATAGTGAAAACTGGGAGGACATGGACGGCTATGAGCCGGATATTTATGTCGATGTCACCGAATCGTTTGATGCTTACTTGGAAGCCATGTCCTGTTACTGGTTTATTATGAATTCTAAAAGCTTCCGCTATTACGATTACTACAAAGCCCTTGGCACGACGCGGGGCTGTCTGGCCAGTACGACATATGCCCAAACATTACAGAATTCAAAAGGTCTACACGTTCGTCGTGAAGGACATATACCAGGATTTCCGATTTCTTAAGGAGGATAACATCTAATGAGCTTACAGAAAAAAGTTGGCCGGTTGTTAATTGCCGGATTTAAAGGAATAACGATGTCTTCTGAAATTGAACGATTGATTCATGAATACCATATCGGCGGCATCATTTTATTTGGACGTAATATTGGTACACCAGAAGAAATATTGGCATTGACACAAAGCTTGCAGCAGGAAGCGAAAGCTGCAGGTTATACGACACCGTTACTCATTTGTATCGATCAGGAAAACGGAGTGGTAAGGAGATTAGGCGAAGGAACTACCATCATTCCTGGCGCGATGTTGCTCGGTGCCACGCATGAGCCGGACCATGCTTATAAAGCTGGGGTGATGACAGGGAAGGAACTGAAAGCCCTCGGCATCAACTGGAACTTGGCGCCTGTCGTAGACATCAACAATAATCCGAAAAATCCTGTAATCGGAGTACGTTCATTTGGGGAAGACACGCAGGAAGTAACAGTAATGGCGAAAAATTCAATGCTTGGCATGCAACAAGCAGGTATCATGACAACACTTAAGCACTTCCCGGGACACGGTGATACGAGTGTTGATTCCCATTTGGATTTGCCTGTCATTGCCCACGATTTGAAACGGTTGCACGAGGTGGAATTGGTACCTTTTAAAGAATGTATCGAAGCAGGAGCAGATGCCATCATGAGTGCGCATGTGTACTTCCCTGCACTCGAATCACAGGCCAATACTCCTGCAACTTTATCACGTTCAGTTATTACCGGACTTCTAAGGGAAGAACTGGGGTTTGACGGGGTCGTAACGACAGATTGTATGGAAATGGACGCAATCGCTAAAGGAATCGGGACGGTTAATGGATGCGTAAAAGCTGTAGAAGCGGGAGTGGACCTTGTGATGGTGTCACACATTCACCCGTTGCAGGAACAAGCCGTCTTGAAAATCGTGGAAGCCGTTGAAAATGGAACGATTTCCGAGCAACAAATTGACCAATCTATCGATCGAATCGAGCGAATGATTGCAAACTATACTTCGTGGGAAGACATCGAAAATTCACGTGAACTGCCTTCATTCATAGGATCAGAAACGCACCACGCTGAAATGAAAGCTATTTATGAAGATGGAATTACGTTAGTGAGTGGCGATGGTCAACCAATTGGAGTGGATGACAAAGTACTGCTCATCTATCCGACGAATGAATATGCAACGATGGTCGAGGACAAACGCTATGCCACATTGTCGATGGCTGAAAAGCTGAAGAAAGTTCATCAGCTTGTGGATGTCATTGAAATTGTTCCAAGCCATTATGAACAGTCCATCTCACAAACTATGCAGAAAGCTGTCAATTACGACCGAATTGTTGCGCTGACACTTAATGCCGTACAACACCCTATTCAACAACAACTTATTCATCAGTTAATCGGTACTGGGAAGCCGGTGGACGTAGTGGCAATCCGTTCACCGTACGATGCAGCTCATTTCCCGCAAGCGAACCGCATGATTTGTACGTATGAATTCACAGAAACAGCTTTTGAAGTAATAGCTGAAAATTTAGTCGGTCATACGAGAATAAACGGAAAACTACCCGTCTCGTTAACCTAAGTGATATATTTTTTTAGAAAATTAAAAAAGTATTGATATTTAATTTCGGAAGAACTAAAATATGGGTAAGCGCTTTCATATCACGCTTGCTTTTGGAAAGGAAGGGTCATTGTGAAGCCCATGCGAGTTTGTGGACTTATGTCAGGAACTTCTCTGGACGGATTGGATATCGCAATTGTGGATTTTTCTGAAGATGCTGAACAAGTAGCGCACGAATTGATACACTTCGTAACGATGCCTTACACGGAAGAACTAACGTCTCAACTGTTCCAATTGATGGACCCATTGGCACCATTGCACAAAGTATCATCGATGAACATGTATTTAGGCGAACTTTATGCACAGTTAATCAAAGAATCTTTGATAGATTCCGAGATTACCTACGAGTCGATAGATTTAATCAGTTCACATGGACAAACGATTTGGCATGAACCAACTGTCGATCAGGAACGCTTGTATGCTCGACCGAATACTTTGCAAATCGGAGACATTTCAGCACTTGCTGAACATTCCGGGAAACCAGTGATTGGGGATTTTAGGACGCGAGATGTGGCAGCAGGCGGACAAGGAGCTCCGCTCGTTCCATTTGCAGACCAGGTTCTATTCCAATCCGCGACGAAAGGTCGGGTGATTGTCAATATTGGTGGAATAGCCAATATGACGGTCATGTCACCACGTCATCAAGAACAACCTGTCATTGCGTACGATACAGGACCCGGAAACATGGTGATTGATGCGTTTGTCATGAAACATTCGGAAGGCACACAAAGCTATGATTCAAACGGAGATTTGGCCAGCTCTGGCAATGTCCATGAAGAATGGTTGAACGAATTGATGAGGCATGAATACTTCTCCTATCCTGCACCAAAAAGTACAGGCAGGGAATTATTTGGTGCTTCCTACGCTGATGCAATGTGGTCACAAGGTGATGATTACGGTCTTTCATCTGTAGACAAAATTGCTACGGTTACGATGTTCACAGCTAAATCCTTGGCAAGTGAGATTCAGAAACACATCCAGACACACGATTTGAAAGAGGTCTTTCTAAGCGGTGGCGGTGTTCATAATAAAACATTGCTGAATCATCTTCGGGAACAACTTCCACAAATCGAAGTACAAGCATCTGAAGCGATTGGTATGAACAGTGATGCGAAAGAAGCATTTGTATTTGCTTTACTTGGATACTTAGGTTTTCACAAAAAACCAAATAATCATCCCTCAACAACAGGGGCAAATCGACAGACAATTTTGGGGAAAGTTGCTTGGTAAATAACATTTGGGGGGAAATGAAGAATGAAGAATGTGTTTAAGAAATCCGTTCTCACAATAGCATCTTTGGGCTTGGCAGCATCTGTATTGGCTGGCTGTAATGGCGATGCGGAAAAAGCGGGCAATGCCGACGAATTTAAAGGAAAAATCACGATTTGGGATGGTCCAAGATGGCCAGACAAAGAAGATAATAAATACCATTGGTTAGAAGCTAAAATTAAAGAGTATGAAAAAGCGAACGAAGGTGTTGAAGTCGAATTGGTTCAAGTTCCTTGGGCTGAGATGGGCGACAAGCTAGGCGTTGCGATCGCAGGTAAATCATGGCCTGATATCGCACCTGTGGATATCAGTGGAAGTGCTGTGAGTATCGATCACATCGAGCAAGGTGTTATTGAACCGTTGGATGCTTATTTCGATAAAGACGCAAAAGCTGATTTCTATGAAAACGCATTAGACGCATACACATATGACGGCAAAATGTATGGAATTCCAAATGCCATTACACTTCACTCGATGCTTCTGAATTTAGATTTATTCGAAGAAGCTGGAGTTACACCTCCTGAAGGTGGCGAATGGACATACGATGAGTTCCTTGAAGCTGCGAAGAAATTGACATTTGACCGTGATGGCGATGGGAAAACAGATGTGTACGGTTTCTCAACTTATGTTCTACCTGGATACTATGAGTCTTGGCCTTTCTTCTATAAGAATGGTGGATCTCCTTTGAACGAAGATATGACTGAATTCACGTTTGACGATCCAGAAACAGTTCAGGCAATCCAAGATTTAGCTGACTTGAAATTAAAAGAAAATGCAGCTCCTGAAACATTGGGTGGTAATGACGTTGGTGGTACATTCCAAGCTTGGGCAAATGAAGAACAACGTACTGTAGCTATGCAGCCTTGGGCAACTTGGGCAATTGGTGCAGCACAAGGTAAATACCCAACAAACTTTGCTGTAGCAAACTATCCAACTGGCAAGTCTGATAAACCTGTAACAATCGGTGGCGTTGGTGGATGGGTAATGTTCCACCAAGATGAAGATGCAAACAAAAAAGCGGCAGTTGCTGACTTCATGAAGTTCATCTCTACTGATAAAGAACAATTTGAAATGGCTCAAAACTATGGTATTTTCCCAGCACGCAAAAGTGCATCTGAAATGGATCCTTTCAAAGACAACCCAGAAATGACACGTGCGATGGAAATGTCTGATCAAGTGGTCATGCTTCCTCGTCACCCAGAATGGCAAAAAATTGATGAAGCGATTCAAACGCAGCTTCAATTAGTCTTTAATGGTGAAAAAACAGCTGAAGAAGCAATGGCGGATGCGAAGAAAGCCGTCGACGAATTATTAAAATAATCAAGTTAAAGCAGGCTCTGCATCACGCAAGCCTGCTTCATTTTTAGGAGGTGTCCCATTTTGACGCAAATACCGATGGGTGCAGTACCAAAAAAAGACAAAGAAAAATTAAAAGTGTTAAAGAAACCGAATAAAAATGTCTTATTTCAAATGAAAAAAAACTACAGTGCTTATTTGTTCCTATTGCCGAAATTAATTTTGTTTACATTGTTTGTTGCGATTCCGGTCATTTGGGCGTTCGTTCTGTCATTCCAAGAGTACAAAATATTCGGCAGTGAATTTGTCGGACTGGACAACTACATAAAAGTATTTCAAAGCGATGCCTTCCTGGTGGCGTTGAAAAACACCTTACTGTTCACAGTTGTGACGGTGCCTTTTAGCGTATTGAGTGCCCTCGTTATCGCTTCCATGATTTTTGTGCTGGGGAAAGTGTCTCAAAGCTTTTTCCGATCTGCATTCTATTTGCCGACCGTTACCTCTATGGTTATCATTGCGATGGTTTGGCGCTGGATGTACAACTATGAATTCGGATTGTTCAACTATGTCCTTGGCTGGTTCGGAATTGAACAGATCAACTGGTTGGGGCAATCGAGCAGTGCATTATGGGCGTTGATCATCATGTCATGTCTGATTCCATTCGGTGTCGGGATTATTATGTATTTGGCTTCTATGGGATCGATATCACATTCGCTTTACGAAGCAGCACGGATGGATGGAGCTAGTAGTTTTAAACAATGGCTGCATATCACGATTCCATTATTAAAACCTACCACTTTATACCTCGTATTATTAAGCACGATTGGATCATTCCAAGTGTTCACCCAAATCATCATGATGACAGGTGGAGGACCGGGGAATGCGACCGAAACATTAGTGCATCTCATCTACAAAACAGGTTTCCGTGACTTCGAGTTTGGACTCGCTGCCGCACAATCTGTCGTATTATTTGTGATCATCCTTATCTTCTCGATCATCCAGTTCAGGGTGCTTCGTCATGATGAGTGATTGGAGGTTTGACAATGAAGAAGAAACCGCTTGATAAAGTAAATAAATTGATTATATATGTGTTGCTGACAATCTTCGCAGTTGTGTCATTACTTCCCTTGTATTGGGTATTCTCGACTTCTCTGCAGTTAAGCAGTTACCAGTCGGAAGATATGGAACGTCCCGTTTCTTACGTCGATTCCAATCCACCAAAAATGTATCCGATGGGTATCCCACTTTACTTTGAACATTGGGGTGAAGCACGCGATGCCGCTAAGGCAGGAGATGCAAAGGAAGAAGCTTACCATCGTGACATGATGGATCATATCGTGGACAACACGTTCTCAAGTTACGAAAATTTATTCAAGAAAAATGATGTCGGGAAATGGTTCTTTAATAGTTTCTATATTGCTGTCGTCGTGACTTTGGGGATATTACTTCTTGATGCTATGGCTGGTTATGTACTTGCCAAGAAAAAGTTCCCAGGACGAAATTTGATTTTCTGGGTCATCATTTCAACGATGATGATTCCGGGGCAAGTGACACTTGTTCCATTGTTCATAATGGTTGGGAACCTGGATTTGATGAATACGCACTGGGCGTTAATTTTACCCGATTTATCAATGGTCTTCGGAGTATTCCTGATGAGACAGTTTATGTATTCCATTCCGGATGAGTTGCTGGAAGCGGCGAAAATGGATGGAGCGAGTGAGTGGCGGACGTTTTGGACCATTGTATTGCCATTGGCAAAACCGGGTCTTGCAGCACTTGGGATCTTCACTTTCATGAACGTCTGGAATTCGTTCTTGTGGCCGATTATCGTTTTGAATAGCTCTAAATTATATACATTGCCTGTAGGATTGAAAACCTTGCAGGATGCGAACCTGGCAAGCTTTAAGTTACTGATGAGCGGTGCGGCGGTTTCCGCCATTCCGATGATTATTGTCTTTATCCTCTTCCAGCGCTATTTCGTGAAAGGTTTGACACTGGGCGGAGTGAAGGAATGATGAACACTCAAGTAAGGCTTGGGCTCGAAATGTTTTTGGAACGACATGTGGCAGATGTGAAAGGTAAGCGTGTCGGATTGCTGACGAATCAAACAGGTGCCAATCGTGAGCTAGTCTCTACGATCCGGTTGTTTCATGAACATCCTGATATAAATCTGACGGCGCTGTATGCACCAGAACATGGGGTGAAGACGAATGCCAAAGAAGGCGAGAAGTTTTCGGACTTTGTCCACAGTGCTACAGGCGTGACGGTTTACAGTCTATACGGAAAATCGAAAAAACCGACGGATGCCATGATGGCTGAAGTCGATGTCATCGTGTTTGATATGCAAGATATTGGTGCCCGCTACTATACGTACATTTACACAATGGCGTATATGATGGAGGCTTGTGCGCGGACTGGTAAGAAAATGTTCGTTCTCGACCGCCCGAACCCAATTGGTGGCATTGAGGTGGAAGGGAACTTTATAGAGGCAGATTATACCTCGTTTGTCGGACTATACCCGATTCCGAATCGCCACGGCATGACTGTCGGCGAACTGGCTTCATATTTTAATGAAGAGTTTTCCATTCATTGTGATTTGGTTGTCGTTGAAATGGAAGGGTGGAAACGGGACAGTTTTATAACAGAAACGAATTTGCCGTGGATTCCACCATCTCCAAATACAACGGGACTCGATATGATGTTGCTATATCCCGGTACCTGTTTAATAGAGGGAACCAATTTATCTGAAGGTCGAGGAACGACACAACCATTTGAAATCATGGGTGCACCGTTCGTTGATGGAGAACAATTACAGGATGAAGTAAATGCACTCGGCCTAGCAGGTGTTCGAGCCCGAGCCCTTTCCTTTACACCGACCTATCAGAAGTTTACAGGTGAATTGTGTGAAGGCATCCAGTTGCATATTACCAATCGACAGACGTTCAAACCGCTTCATGTTTTTGTCCGTGTGTTGGCAGTTATCGCTCAACTGTATCCGAATAAGCTGAAGTTTTTGGAATACGGAAGTCTGAAGCATCCAATGTTTGACCTGCTATCAGGTAATGCACATTTACGTTTGGCATTGAAAGAAGGCACTGTAGAAAGTTATTTACAACAGTGTCACCGTGAAACCGAACAGTTTTTAATGAAAAGACAATCATACTTAAGATATAGATAGGAAGGCGGAGCGATGGAAAAATTATCACTTCTCACAACAGAAGAATTTAACCCGAAGTCACAGAGACTGGATGAAATGTCCATAAGAGAAATATTGAACACCATGAATGATGAAGATCAGACGATTGCACTCGCGGTCCATCGAGTGATCCCTGCCATTGAAGAAACGATAGAAAAAGTCGTAGCTGCCTTCAAAAATGGTGGCCGGCTCATCTATATTGGTGCAGGTACCAGTGGACGAATCGGTGTATTAGATGCAGTCGAATGTCCACCTACATTCAGTACGTCACCTGAACTTGTTCAGGCAGTTCTAGCTGGTGGAGAAGGAGCGATGTTCCAGGCAGTGGAAGGTGCAGAAGACGATGAACTACTTGGCGCTTCCGATCTTCAAAAACTTGATGTCACTGAAAATGATGTCATTATCGGCATCGCTGCGAGTGGCAGAACACCTTATGTCAAAGGTGCATTGATGTATGCGAATTCATGCAGCGCAACGACTGTCAGTCTTGCGAGCAATGAACACTCGACAATCAGTAACTATGCAGATATTAAAATTGAAGTCGTGACTGGTCCGGAAGTATTGACGGGTTCCACTCGTTTGCGTGCAGCTACAGCACATAAAATGATTCTAAATATGATTTCAACGGCATCCATGATCAAGACCGGTAAAGTATATAAAAATTTGATGGTTGATTTGAATGCCAGCAACTATAAATTGCGTGAACGCGCGAAACAAATGGTCCGCTCGATTACGGATGTCTCTTACAAAGAGGCAGAAGCAGTGTTGGAGAAAACGGAGTTCGATGTGAAACTGGCAATTGTCATGATTTTAACGAGTGTAGATAAATCACAAGCACAGCAACTCATTGCGCAGTCCGGCGGATTTGTACGAGACGCTGTGAAACTGGCGGAAATCAAGGAAGGATGATTGAAGGTGTACCGTACATTTCAAAATGGAGATGAAGTAGGCATTGTCGACTTGTGGAATGATGTTTTGCTGCATGATCCCATCAATCAGACTCGATTCCGCACTCAAGTCTTACTTGATGCGAATTTTGATTCACGTGGGTTATGGGTCGCGGAACAAGACGGCAAAATAGTAGGGGCAATCTTGGCGATTACGCGCAAGCTTCCAATGGAAGGAACCAACTTGGAAAGTGACAGTGGCTGGATTACGTTCTTTATGGTCCATCCAAGCGTTGAACGTCAAGGAATCGGCCATCAGTTAATGGAACATGCAACGGCGTATATCCGTGGCCAAGGCGCAGAAAAGGTTTTCTTTTCTTCCTATGCACCGAATTATTTTCTGCCAGGTATAGATGAAGTCAGGTATCTGAAGGGCTTTGAGTATTTGAAAAAAGAAGGCTTCCGCAGACTTTATTCTCCTGTTGCGATGCACCGTGCATTGACGGACTATGTTTATCCGCAAGAAGTAATAGTGCTGAAAGAGCAACGACAAAGTGAAGGTTATTCTTTTGGTAGCGTGCAGGACGGTGATTTCCCGGCAGTCATCCAATTTGCGAACAAGCACTTCAACCCGGACTGGGGTAGAGCCATCCGGGAAGGTGTGTTACAAGGAATCTCTCCATCTCAAATATTGGTTGCCAAAAAGCACAATCAAGTTGTTGGGTTTGCCATGTATGGTGGCTACGAACAAATACGTGAACGTTTCGGTCCTTTCGGTGTGGATGAAAGCGAACAAGGAAAAGGATTAGGTAAAATTTTATTACACGAAACTTTACATGTGATGAAACAGCAGACGATTCAGGGAGCCTGGTTTTTATGGACGAGTGAAACATCTGCAGCAGGTCATCTCTACTTGAAAAATGACTTTAAAACGTTCAGGACGTTCCATGTCATGCTAAAAGAGTTGACAAACTAGCAGCACCGTCAGATGATTCGATTATATTAGTAAGTGAAGAAGGGTTGATGGACATGGCAATATCAAGTGGTGGATTGGTGTTAGTAAATGAAATGCGACAAATGCTTCCTCCGTCAGAACAGAAGATTGCAGACTATATTTTGGCGAATCCAGAAAAAATCGTCAGTATGACTGTATCTGAACTCGGCGAAATGAGTCAGACGAGCGGAGCGGCAGTGACCAGACTATGCAAATCTTTGAAACTCAAAGGTTTCCAAGAGTTGAAACTTCGGATTAATGGAGATTTAGGTCGCAAAATTGAACTCACTAACCGTGATATTCAGCCAAACGAACCCGTTTCAACGACGATTCAGAAAGTGACGGAACATGCCGTTCAAACCTTGCTTGAAACAGCGGAATTATTGGATAGCAAACAGCTTGAAATGGCGGTGGATGCGATTGTGAATGCCAAAAACATTCACTTCTTCGGTGTTGGAGCCTCGGCAATTCCCGCTATTGACGCACAACAAAAATTATTGCGTATTCACAAAGCTTCCACAGTCAGCACTGATTTACATATGGGCGCAACCATCGTGGCAAATGCCAATCAAGATGATGTAGTAGTTGGCATTTCATTTTCTGGTTCAACATTTGAAGTGGAAAAAATCTTGGAGCTGGCAAATGAAAAAGGTGCAACGACCATCAGTTTAACGAAGTTTGGCCAATCACCGGTATCGGAAATTTCACAGATTCATTTAACGACTTCACCGACACGAGAAGCCAACTTCAGGAGTGGAGCGACATCTTCAAGGCTTGCCCAGTTGCATGTCATGGATATATTATTCATGTCTGTGGCTTCCAAGCAATACGATACGACGATCACATATCTGGATGCCACTCGGGAAGCGATTGAAGATATCCAAAAACAAACGTTTCGTAAAAAGAAAAAATAACGTTTTTCTATAAGAAGAAGGTGTTTGAAATGAATTCAATGCTCATACACAATATTCGAATCGCTTTACCAAATGGACAGCTGATGACTGGTGAAATCCTGATGGCTGATGGGAAGATCATACAGGTTTCTGAACTGCCGATTGATGGATTTTTAGGTGCTCGATTCGACGGCGAAAGCTGTATGGCGCTTCCTGGATTTATCGATCTTCATATACACGGCGCAATAGGTGCTGACTTTATGGATGGTGACAAGCGTGCATTTGAAACAATCGCCAGCTATTTACCACAAGAAGGAACGACTTCGTTTTTAGCGACGACACTGACTCAGTCTGTGCAGAACATACAACGTGCTGTGAGTAGCGGTGAAAGATTTATGGCAGGAGACTCTTCCATTCCAGCTAAGGGTGCAGAAATGCTGGGCTTCCATCTGGAAGGTCCTTTCATTCATCCGGATCAGGCTGGTGCACAGCCTTTGGAGTTTATCAGGGAACCTTCTACAAATTTATTGCATGGATGGTTTGGCGAACGGCTTGAGCATTTGAAAGTGGTTACGTTGGCACCTGAAAAAGACCTTGATTTTAAAGTCATTCACTATTTGACGGAGCAAGGCGTTATCTCTTCAGCGGGTCATACAACTGCAACCCATGAAGAAATTGAGCAAGCGACGCAACACGGATTAAGTCATTTAACGCATTTTTGCAATGCGATGAGTGGTCTCCATCATCGTGAAATCGGTGTAGTTGGAGCCGGATTACTGAACGATCAACTGTTTTGTGAAGTGATTGCGGACGGTATCCATATTTCCGACGATATGTTGAAGCTGATGCTGAAAGTAATCGGATCTGAACGCATCATTCTGATTACGGACTCCATGCGTGCAAAAGGCTTATCAGACGGCACTTATACATTGGCCGATCAACAAGTGGAAGTCATCGGGGCGAGGGCAACTTTGGCAAATGGAACATTAGCTGGCAGTGTGCTGAAAATGAATGATGGAATGAAGAAATTACAGAGTTTAGCTCATGTTTCGATGAAAGACATCATGAATATGACGTCTGTTAATGCCGCAAAGAGACTTGATGTGTACGAGCGAAAAGGGAGCATCGAAGTCGGAAAAGATGCCGATATCGTACTTGTGGACGATCAGTTCGATGTTCATTCTACATTTTGTATGGGGAGGATGAGTTATGCCCGTGATCACTTCTAAACAATTTCGTTGGATTGAAGTCGAAAATTATGCGGAAATGAGCCGGTTGGCAGCTACAATTTTTGAAGAGCAACTCCTTCAAAAACCAGACAGCGTATTGGGGTTAGCAACTGGGGGCAGTCCAATTGGATTTTACGAAGCACTTGTCAATCGGTATCAACAAGGCGGATTTTCCTTTAAGGAAGCACAGTCGTTTAACTTGGATGAATATGTAGGGATAGCGCCTTCCGAATCAACAAGTTACCACAGTTATATGGAAAAACAATTGTTCTCGCACATCGATATGCCGATTGAAAACAGGCGCTTGCCAAATGGACTGGCTGAAAATATCCTTGCTGAATGTGAAAACTACGAGCAGGCGATCATTCAAAGTGGAGGCATTGATTTGCAACTGCTAGGAATCGGTGTCAACGGACATATTGGATTCAACGAACCCGGCACTTCATTCCAATCCAAAACACATGTCGTCGAACTGGCGGATGAGACGCGTGAAGAAAATTCGAAGTATTTCCCTTCTAAAGAAGAGGTACCTACGCACGCCATTACAATGGGAATCAACACGATTTTGCAAGCGAAACAAATTGTTCTGCTTGCATTTGGAGAACATAAATTAGAAGCAATCAAACGCTTGCGATTTGAAGGGATTACAGAAGATTTCCCGGCAAGCATTCTGAAGGAACATCCACATGTCACGGTACTGTTTGGCAAATAAGTATTTCTATTAAGGTGATTTGAGAGGAGACTTCGTATGGCAGAGTTGAAGTTAGTCAATTTGACGAAGGAATATGATAAAGGTGTAATCGCCGTAAAAGACTTTAATTTACATATCCAAGACAAAGAATTTATCGTATTTGTCGGACCATCGGGTTGTGGGAAATCAACGACCTTACGTATGATTGCAGGTCTGGAAGAAATTTCGGATGGTGATTTTGAAATTGATGGCAAACGTATGAATGATGTTGCGCCAAAAAATAGGGATATCGCGATGGTATTCCAAAACTATGCTCTTTATCCACATATGTCAGTCTATGAAAATATGGCATTCAGCCTAAAGCTTCGCAAAGTACCGAAAGATCAAATAGAAAAACAAGTAAATGAAGCAGCCAAAATCCTTGGCTTAGAAGATTATTTGAAACGCAAACCGAAAGCACTTTCTGGCGGACAACGCCAACGTGTAGCACTTGGCCGTGCCATTGTACGTGATGCGAAAGTCTTCTTGATGGATGAGCCCTTATCCAACCTGGACGCAAAGCTTCGCGTTCAAATGCGGGCAGAAATTCAAAAACTGCACCGACGTCTTCAAACGACAACCATTTATGTTACACATGATCAGACGGAAGCCATGACGATGGCAACGCGCCTTGTTGTCATGAAAGACGGTTATATTCAGCAAGTCGGCACTCCGAAACATGTATATGATTATCCAAACAATGTCTTTGTCGGTGGATTCATCGGATCTCCTGCTATGAACTTCTTCACAGGAACGTTGACAGCTGATGGACTATTGATTGGTGATACAAAAATTCATATTCCAAGTGACAAGCGTGCAGTGTTAAAGGAAAAAGGGTACGAAGGCAAAGAATTGATTTTAGGTGTGCGACCTGAAGATATTTATACGAATGCACAGGATATTGAATCAAATGCATCATCTACATTCCACGCAAAGATTGAAGTATCGGAACTTCTTGGTGCAGAAACGTATCTATATTCCAATTTGCATGGTTCAGACTTCATTGCCCGAATCGAATCAAACACAACCATCCAACCTCTAGATACCATTCAGTTGGCTTTTGATATGGAAAAAGCTCATTTCTTTGACGCTTCTACGGAAAATCGTATTTTTTAATCGACCGCCTGGCAAGGAAATTTGCCAGGTTTTGTTATATATATCAAAGGAGGAATTGGGCGAAAGGGAATAAACAGTGGTTGAAGAGGAATAAACACCTAGCGAGAGGGAACAAACGCAACTTAGGGGGAATATACTTATTCCCCCAACCTAATGATTTCAACTGAAAGGAGAACTAAACATGGACCCACGTGTACTGAAAAAACTAGAAGTCATCGTTTCTGCCCAGCATGTTCAAGCATCAAAGGCAGCCTTACTTGCCTACTCATATGATGCTACCCCTAACTTTCAATCATTGCCGGATGTTGTTGTAGCGCCAAGCAACGTACAAGAAGTACAAGCCATCGTTTCGTTATGTGCACAGGAAAGAATTCCAATCGTTCCGCGTGGCTCAGGAACCAATTTGGCTGCGGGAACGACACCTACTTCCGGCGGTCTCGTCATGTTATTTCACCGTATGAATCAAATCCTGGAATTGGACAAAGAGAATTTAACGATACGAGTTCAACCTGGCGTCATTACAGAACATATCCATAAGACGGTCGAACGTGAAGGATTCTTTTATCCGCCTGACCCTAGTTCCATGAAAATCTCCACAATTGGTGGTAATGTCAGTGAAAATTCTGGCGGCCTGCGCGGCTTGAAGTATGGCGTGACAAAAGATTATGTGATGGGCCTGGAAGTCGTATTGACAAATGGTCATGTACTGCGTACAGGGGGCAAACTTGCGAAGGACGTTGCCGGTTATGATGTTACGAGTTTGTTTGTGGGAGCTGAAGGCACGTTGGGCATTGTAACTGAAATTTTGTTGAAGTTAATCCCATTGCCGGAAACGAAACAAACGATGGTGGCCATTTTCCCGTCATTGGAAGAAGCGGGAAGTGCAGTATCCGCAATCATTGCCGAAAAAATCACACCGGTTACGCTGGAATTTATGGATAATGGCACGATCCGTGCAGTTGAGGCGCACGCTGGAATTGGTTTGCCTATAGAAGCTGAAGCGTTGTTACTGCTCGAACAGGACGGGACAGCAGGACAAGTGCTAACCGATATGACTTTAATGGCAGATGTCTGTAAAAAGCACGGAGCCATTAGTGTGCAACTGGCTCAAAATGAAGCGGAAGCTGAACAACTACGACTTGCGAGAAGAACGGCTCTATCTGCACTTGCTCGTATCCGTCCGACTACCATTCTGGAAGATGCGACTGTACCTCGATCAGAAATTGCAACAATGGTCCGGGAAATTCAGCGAATCGCCAAAAAATACGATGTATTGATTAGCACATTCGGTCATGCCGGTGACGGTAACTTGCATCCAACCTGTTTGACGGATGTACGAAATGCTGAAGAAATGCATCGAGTGGAAGCTGCATTTGCGGAAATTTTTGAAGTGGCAATTCGCCTTGGCGGTACAATCACCGGAGAACATGGGGTGGGGGAAATGAAGGCCCCTTATCTGGAATGGAAAATAGGCGCTTCAGGTATTGAAGTCATGAAGTCAATTAAAGCAGCATTCGATCCGGGCAATATAATGAATCCCGGAAAAATATTTGCTAAGGAAACGAAAAAAAGAGTGGTGCTTACTAATGGTTAGTGTGCCTGCAAACCCAATGCAACAAGCATTTGTCGAACAGGTAAGTGAGGAGAAGCTTCTTGACTGCATGAGATGTGGATTCTGTTTGCCAGCCTGTCCAACATACATACATAGTGGTTTCAATGAAGTCCACTCGCCTCGGGGCCGCATTGCTATCATGAAAGGCATACGCGACGGTATCGTTGAGTGGGACAGTTCAACTGAGGAAGCGATTGATCTTTGTTTAGGTTGTCGAGCTTGCGAACCAGCCTGTCCGGCAGGCGTTGAATATGGACATCTGCTCGAACAGACCAGAGCTGCGGTGCAGTCAGTGAAATCGTCTTCGATAAAGGAACAAGTCAGCCGAAAAGTGGCTTTTGATCATCTATTCAAAAACCAATCAGCAATGGTGGGTGCAACGAAACTGGTCAGAGCGTATCAAGCATCTGGATTGCAAAAAGCTGTTCGGAAAATTGGTTTCATGGAATTGTTTCCTCCAATGCTCAAAGAAATGGAAAAAGCGATGCCAATGATTCCAAAGCAAACGAAACGACAAGCCACAGTGACAGAGAGTAAGAATACCATACATGTTGCCTTCTTCACCGGCTGTTTGATGGATACGATGTTCCGTAAAACAAATGACAACACGATTCAATTGCTGGAAACGCTCGGATGCAAAATCGAGATTCCAAAAACTCAAGTTTGCTGTGGTGCGCTGCACGGACATAGTGGGGAACTGGAAAAAGCAAAATGGAATGCTCGCCGCAATATTGATGCGTTTGACCTTTCTAAGATTGATTTCATCGTGAACAATGCAGGTGGCTGCGGTGCCTTTTTAGCTGAGTATGGGCATTTGCTAGCAGAAGACTCGGAGTACGCCGATAGAGCAAGGGAATTCGATCGAAAAATCATTGATGTTTCCAGTTTACTGGTCAAGCTCGGAATAAATGAAAAGTTGAAGACTACTGTTCACGTAAAAAGCGATTTGATTACTTATCAGGACTCGTGCCATTTACGAAACGTAAATCGGGTAGTCCATGAACCACGTGAAGTCTTAAGAAGTATTCCTTCAGTTGACTATATTGAACTGCCTACATCAGGTCTTTGCTGTGGTTCTGCAGGTATTTATAACTTGTTGAACCAGGAAATGTCGTTGCGTATTCTGGATGATAAAATGATGGATGTTCAGAAAACCAAAGCTTCGATTATCATTACTACAAATCCAGGTTGTTTGTTGCAGATGCGCGCTGGTATTAATCGGGCGGGGATGAGTGAATTGGTAAGGGCTGAACATATTGTTGATTATTTAATTGAAGTATTAAATTAGAATCTAGTGCGTATCTCTAAGGAGAAACGCGAGAAGAATTTCGCCATTCTTTATTTGGATATGGACGACTTTAAGCGCATTAATGATGAACTAGGACATGCAAAGGGTGACATTGTACTGCAACAGTTTGCTGAACGAGTCAAGGCAAGTCTACGTGAGCAAGATATCCTAGCCCGTTTGGGAGGAGATGAATTTGCAATTCACTTAACGAATATTCGTGACAGAGACTCTATTCAGTCACTCGTTTACAGGGTACAAGAGGCAATTTCGAAAGCCTGGATCGTAAATAATCATTGTATCTATACGAGTTTTAGTATAGGAGTCGCTTATTATCCTGAAGATGGTCGAGCTTATAGTGATTTGCTTCAACACACTGACCACGAAATGTATAAACACAAGCAAAATACTTAATGCATGATCCCTTCACATGTTGTGAAGGGATTTTTTCGATTTAAAATATTACCCGTTTTGATAGGACTCTTTTGCTTAGTGGGAAAAATTGATCTTTTAGTTGGAAATGTAACTAACTGAATGAAAAAAAGCATCCGAAGTGGATGCTTATTGTGACTGGAATTTATGTGGGAAATTCATTGGCAACAGGTTAATTTCTTCTCATCATTTGATAAAAGAGAGAAGTAAACCGAGATTGAGAAGATGGCAAGATGCAGATTCGTGTAAGTAGAGATCTTCTTCCAGAAACATGTGATTTTTTTAATGGAAGCATTAAATTCTCCTTGCGAATATTCTCGTGATTGCTCACAAAATAGAATTATAGGGAAAAATAAAATGTAGAGTCAACAAAAAAATACCAATAGAGTGGTCTATCTATCTGGACTGAAATCGATAAAATTCCAAATAATATTATCCATAAATTGTTTGCTTTTCGAAATGAAAGAAGCTATACGGTACAATAAAATTACGGGAAAAGGAGGTTACTAGCTTATGAAGAAAACTTTGTTACTGACAGGTTTTGAACCCTTTTTAAAGTTCACGGTAAATCCAACTATGAAAATAGTGGAGGAATTAAACGGACAAACGATTGGAGATTATCAAATTGTAGGGAAAACGATGACGGTTGATTTTAAGTCATCAGGGGACCAATTAGTCGCTTTGATAGAAGAGTTACAGCCGGATGCAGTCATTTCATTGGGACTGGCAGGTGGTCGCTCAAAAATAACGCCAGAACGCATCGCGATCAATGTAAAAGATGGTGCTGCAGATAACGAAGGACATACACCTGTGGACGAACTTATTCAACCTGAAGGTCCCGCAGCCTACATATCCACGTTACCGATTCGAGGGATGGTAGAAAAATTAAACGAATCCGGGTTTCCTGCATCCATTTCAAATACTGCTGGTACATATTTGTGCAATAACGTGATGTACGAAGGACTTCATACAATTCATACAACCAACTTAAATATCCCATCCGGATTTATTCATATACCGGCTTCCCATGAATTGGCCATCCAACATGGAAATATCCCAAGCTGGTCGCACGAAGATTTGAAAAAGTCGATATCGATTTGCATTACAGTGCTAACCGAGAAATCTATTTAATCAAAACAAACACCATAGCGAAAAGCTATGGTGTTTGTTTTGTAATTGGATCTGTAAACATTAATGTTGTTATCTACATTTACACTAAGTTGCATGTTCCGCATGAGCCCACAAGTATGAAGACCACATACTTGTGGGTCTCATTCTTCACGCACTTTCGGCATGCAAGGCGTAATACACTCTCACGTTTTTTATTCAATAATCTAAGCATGCATATCATAGCCACTTGTGAAACGTAATCGTAATACCTACTATCTCTAATAACTAAATTTAGTGTAAAAAATGGGAAATTTATTTATAAAATTATGGAAAATAATGCTTTTTCGGAAAAAGTTTCTCAACTTAAATAAGTAGCCTTTTTTTTCTATAATAGTAAAATAAGTATATAGATTACAAAACGAGTAGCCATCAAGAATTTTTCCTATTTGTCATTTTACATTTCTCAGTTAAGTAAACAAAAAGCATTTTTTAAAGTTTTTTATAATAAATTTTAAATATTCCGAAATAAATTATTGACTAATTTTTCCTTTATGTTACATTAAAAAAAACCATTTTTTAACTTAAAATCGACTGATTACCAATAAATGGATTTTAATATGCCTGCGGGGGGTAAATAATGCTATCTCTTCAAAAAATTCACCATTCTTATGATAAAGAACAGCCAATTTTTAATGATATCAATTTGGAAATTAAGAGAGGAGAATTTGTAGCAATTGCTGGACCCAATGGATCAGGAAAAACCACCTTAATTAAACTGGTATGCAATTTACTGAAGCTACAAAAAGGTTCTATCACTTTCAATGGAACATCTCATACTTCTTTGTCTGTACAGAGTAAAACTGTCTATCTACCGAGTGACGATTATATTCCCGAATTTTTAACAGGTCGAGAGTATATTATGTTGATGTCCAAGTTATATAAAAAGAAAATAGACGAACAAAATTTACAAGTAATTTCATCTCACTTAAGCATGAATAAGAAACTTTCGGAGATGGTGGAATCCTATTCCCATGGAATGAAAAAAAAGCTTCAATTAATAAATGCTCTTTTGTTAAATCCTCCATTAATGATTATAGATGAAACCTTAAATGGCATTGATGTTGAGGCGAAAGAAATTATAAAAATTTTACTCAATGAGTATACGAAAAATGGTGGCACCATTATAATTTGTTCACATGATTTAGAGTTGATGCAGGAGATAAGTAATAGGGTGATTCTTTTATATAAAGGGGAAGTATATCTGGACGATCTCGTAAGTAATCTTACACAATCACTCTCAGATTCATTTAAAGAGTTGATGAATTTAGAGGAGGTGAAAAATGAGATCCGCACAAGTTTTCAATTTAGTACATCTGATTAGCTTATATTTCACCAGAAAGGTTTTTAACATCGGTCCTCTAAAAAGCAAAGCATTTAGGGTTATCTTTCTATTAGTCCTAGTAATGATGCTCGGTATTTTCACTTTTATGTTGTATTCATTCTTTAATCTAATTGGGAATGAAAACCTTGAAGTTCCACTTATCTTAAGAGTTTATAGTATGACAATCATGTTTTGGTCTTTAATTATTTTCATGTTTGTCAAAATACTTTTTATGAAGTCCAACAGTTTTCTTAAGATGACAACCACTCTTCCCGTAACGATGAATGAAAGAAATAGCGCACTTTTAATTTTTGAAACGGTGATTTCTATTATTTTAATCTCATTGTTGTCAAGTGCTGTTGTCCTTTCACTGATCCTTACATATGGAACTCAATTCATTTTGTTATTAATTAGCACAGTCTTCTTCTCTAGTATTATTACGTATTTAATCTTACAACTTATTAATAAAGTCATCGTCTTTATTCTCAATTTTTTCAACCTGAATCCTTTAAAAGACATCGTGACAATCTTTATTTTTAGCCTAGTGTTCTTCTTTTTATACCAAGATGCTAATTCTGTGGCAGAGTCTGTTGTATATGCATATCTCGACGAAAAGGATGTTGGATTTAATATTTTAATATCATGGTCGATTTTCTTTGAACGATTCGACTTTTGGATTATTTTGGTCACTTTTATTATATCGTTTTTACTTTTGAGTTTCTTGAATATCAAAATACCTGATAAAGCGTACATGTCTACGCAAAATTATTTGAAAATTGAATTATTTAAACGATTTAATAACCTATTGGTCTCCTATGTGTATAGTATTCTCAGGAAGAAAGATACCTTTAATTACATAGGTGTTTCGTATATCATCTTCCTCTATTTATTTATGGATAATAAAAGTGAATACTCATTATATGCACTTCTACCTTTGGCGTTTAATGGAATTTATCATTATGTAAATACCAATTCTATTAGAAAATTATGGTGGAAAACGAATTATACGGTTTGGAAAGACTACGTATTCCTTATTAGTAGTCAGATTTTATATATACTGTTCATTTCATTGCCATTGGTGATAATTGTATTGATTTTTAATACAAGTCTAACAACCAACTTTATGGCTTTAGCTTCTGTAACTGTTGCCGTTTTTTTATTCACACTGGTGGGTATCCTTTTTCCACCATACGATGATAATCCATTCTCTGTCATTATCAGTTTCGTAATTATTTTCACGATAATATGTGTTTTGGCGATAGGGATAGCAATACTTCAACTGTCTACTACTCAAAATTTTATATTTGTCGGTTTTATCTTTTTTGTAATTATATATTTTAGTATATTTGGCTTAAAAAAAATAAGGGAGGAAGTATAAGATGAAAAAAGTCTTTATAGGATTCAATGCATTTTTGGGGGCATTTGTCACAACTTTAGTAATTCTAGTTCTTTCATTTCTTTATATGTTGTTCAGTGAGGGCGGCAAATTAGGAAAGAGAACAGTTTACTTTGACACTCTTTTCTTCGATTCAGCCGATAAGGCTGATGGTTCCGTTTCTTTACACTTTGGAGTTGAAAATTATCTTCCAGCAATCCTTACAGTGATTATACTTACTATATTTTATATGATTGTTTTCTTCACTTATAAACTTTTACGACAAAAACAAATCCAACTTAAAAATAGCCATAATTAGGCCATGAAACAAGTCACAAAAACAGTAGAAGACATAAATCTTATGAATTTTTCATGGTTATTCCTTAAAATCAATAAACCACTGGTGATAATGATCATTGTAAGCATCTTATTACCAATGCCACTGTTTTTGAAACTAGAAGTTGCTTTTTTAACAGTCCAACAATTCACCTTGATTAGTTCGTTGCTTATTTCATTCATGCTGCATGAATACTTTCATATCTTATCATTTAAGATTTTGAAAAAAAAAGGTGCTGTGCGAATTGAGAGTACATTTTTGCGAATTTCGGTTATCCCTCTTTTTCACCTAAGTAACTATCAGATAGTGATGATGGCTATGATGGGACCGTTGATTTGTTTCACTATAGGGTTGATTCTTTTCATGACAGCTAGTTCTCAGTTAATGATGTATGTCTCTTATATTTTTCTTCTACACATAATCTTTCTCTTGCCTCCCTTTGGAGACGGGATGATGATTATTAAAGCATATCTCAGTTCTCAATTGAAAGGAGGTGAATAAATTGACAATGTCCATAAATAACACTTTACTCAGTATTTTGGTTTTTCTACAAACCATGAAGGTGAAAGCTATTAACTCTTTTCAAAAGCAAATGGTTAAAAGTGATGCTTGGTTTTTAATCTTTGCAGCAGTATTACTAGGTTTGGCATTTACTATTTTTGCAGGTCTAATGATTTGGTGTGTTGTGTATCAAGGCAAAAAATTCACAGGCAACTGGAAATGGTCCCAGTGGGGAGTCAGCGTTTGGGCTGAATGTGCATAAGAATTCTTTAGTCTGAGCCATAGAGAAGTAGTTACAAAAAAATCATGTCTTTATCATCACTTCATTCCATAATCCTAGGGTGAATGATTAACGGTGTATTGGATTTGAAACATAGGTTAGTAAATCACTTATATTCTTCTGCTGGAACAGAAGATATCAAATGACATTATAGAACTCATACTGTTCAACCGTTTCAATGATAACCACCATATAAACATATGATAAATGAAAGTGTTTCTTTAGGGTATTATATTGTATTAAACAAAAAGAATCCATTTTGAAGCAAGACTGATCAAAATGGATTCTTTTTATTGTGATTTAGTATGCAATTTTATAAAACTGCCACTTTATCCTCGTGCAATTGGCATAGTACAACATCTGAAAGATCCCCCAGATTTGATGATTTCTGAAAAGTCCACTTCAATTACTTTATAGCCTTGACTCCGCATTTTATTGTTTACTTGGGCGTTTATAGGCAAACTGAAAACTTTTTTATGTCCAATGGATAACACATTCGTACCCAGCGTAAATTGTTCTTCCTTACTTACTTCAATTAAATGATAGCGGTTTGTTAAAAATGATACAGTTTCCGCGTCCAGTGCTTGTGGGAATATTAATGCATCGGCGGGGGAAAGTATATTGAATACACAATCCAAGTGTAAATATTTAGGGTCAAATGGAATTGCAACGATTTCAAAATTCGGCAAATCGGAGCGAAGCTGTTCAATTGCTGAATTACATGTTCGATGACTAAGCCCTATATAGATTGTACTACCGTCAATGATGACATCTCCACCTTCAATATGGTTTTGAGATAATTTTTGGAAAGGTACATGATGTGTGTTTAACCACTTCTCTAGAACGGTTTCTTCCCCTTGTCGGATACTACTTGCCATTTCAGATACAAAGGTCTGATTGCCAAGAGTAAATCCGATATCCCGAGTAAAAACTTGTTCAGGATAAGAGGCATTAGCGGGCAGTGTAATGACGTCGACGCCTTCTGCACGCATTTTCGCAACAAAATCATGATGTTGGTTCAAAGCACGTTCAATATTGATATTTTCATCTTTATATTTTTTTTGAACATCGTTGATTATTTCATCAATCGACATAAATTGGGGTTCACAAACAATAACTTTTCGCAAAGTGTCATATTCACTTTGGCAACTCGTTTGAATAGAATCGGAACTTTCAATGCTCATCTTTCATCCTCCATGAAATTGTAATCGTTTCTTCTGTTATTCCCGTAACGGAAATAAATTAACATAAAAAGAAAGAAAAAATTTTTCAATGTTTAAATGAGATTGTTTCGAATCAAAGGTACAGGGTATTTGATTAATAAAATATGGCATTCATGCTATTTGGTGGAGGGAATTTGGATGATAAGAAAGGAACAGGCTCTATTGACAAAAGAGGATTTTTCCACACGATCGGATTTACCACAATGGTTACTCGATGAATATCAAACTTTTCATAATACAGTTACGGATAAAACTTTTCCCTGTTATTTCGGGATGAGTGGAGAGTTAAAAGGCGAATTGCGTTATGGCTATATCACACAGGACGATTGGTCAAATCTACCCAAAACGTTGGAAGGTTTTTTGGACTTGTTTAATAACCCTAAACATAAGCGTCATGGCTTATTTGTTTTTGTTGAACCATTTGAAGTCGAAGGCAAATTAGAGCAATACCGCAAACAATTTTGGGATATTCTTCAGTATTTACACGAAGTCGACCCAGTGGAATGGCCTGAAGATGCACCACTGAATCCAGCCCACCATTTATGGGATTTCCGTTTTCATGGGGAACCTATTTTTGTCTTTGGTAATGCTCCAGCTTACAAACAAAGAAAAACACGACATTTAGGTAACTCCATGGTGCTCGGTTTCCAGCCACGAAAAATATTCCAAGGGCTAGAAGGTACTGAAAAAGGGGGCATCATGTCCCGCGAAAAAGTACGCGAACGCGTAGAGGCATGGGACCACCTGCCAACGCATCCGGATATCAGCCATTTCGGTGATCCAGAGCATAATGAATGGAAACAATTCTTTATCGGAGACGACATTGAACCCATTAAAGGGAAATGTCCATTTAATCATAAAGCAATGACAACCGTTGAAAGTTAATTTAGTCATGCCTTTTGTTATTAGGTCAAGATTTGTTTGAATTTATTGAAACGAGAATAGAATGTACCTGAGCGAGAATAGTCGACAGGAAACCGCGAATAGAGAACCTGGATTCGCGAATAGAACTGAGGAAACCACGAATAGACAGAAAAATCATCAAAAAAGTGTCCAACTCTTGTTGTATGACCCTTTTGTTTACAGCTAATCCCTGTCAGCGTGCATATCTTAACGATAAATTTATCCATATCCGCGCTATTCCGTAAGTCCCACATCCTTCGTACCCTGTATTCATGCTGGATTGCATGTTACACTAGGGCGTAAACTTTATTAATCGAAGGACGTGTTTGAATGGTAGGACGTAATGATCCGTGTCCATGTGGAAGCGGGAAAAAATTTAAAAAATGTTGTGAACGCAATCAGGAGCCATCAATTGAAGCTGTTCGTTCGGAAGAGTTGGATAGAATGCTCCAATCATTTTATGACGAGTATCCCGAACGCAAGGATTTTCCAGCATTGCTAAGTGTAATTAAGGAATGGAAATCGAAGCTAGAGAAGTATTTGCTTGAAGAAATGATAGAAGCTATTGCAATCGATGAATTCTTCTTCCATCATAAACCAGAAATCTGGTTGAAATATGTTGAAAAGCAACAAAAGAAAGCGGTGCGACCATCTGTTATCAATGTTCTGGAGCATTGGAAAACGCCTTCCGTACTTTTGGGAGAAGTCGTAGAAGTAGCACAAGAGTTTATGAAAGTAAAAAATATCCTTACGAATGAAACACTTTATTTAAAACGTGAAAGTGAAAAGCCTGTTCCTGTTGGCGTGCATGTTTTCTGCTTCATGCTGCCGGATATCAGTTTAAAAGCCAATCACTTCTTGGCGGTTTCAAGCTTAATATTCCTCCCAACTGACCATCGGGATGTTATCAATACCTACGCACAATCAAATGCTGTCAGTACGAAGGAAGAGGCAGCCCACTTCTTGCAATCTCACCTCATCGATTTTTGGGAACTATTAGGGGCAAACGGTTACGCGGGCGGCGAATTTACCGATTTCGAAGCTGGTATCCTTCTTGAAGTAATGGATCGACTCGAGAAACAAAATCGTAATCCTAAGCAATTGTTGAACATCATCGAAGATTATTTGGTAACTAATCAACCGAATGCCAGAAAAGAAGCGGCCGTAGCTGCAGGTGCCATTCGATTTGGGCAAGAGCATCAATTGTTTGAAGGACCATATTGGAGCGTTAAAGAAATAGCTGAATGGTATGGAGTATCAACTCATTCATTAAATAAATATTATAAAGATATTAATGAGTTTTATTCAGTAACGTTAGCTAATTAATTTGTAAATCCCGCCTCTATTTACAATAGGGCGGGATTTTTTAAATTGCATCAGTAATCATACATAAAAGCTTCTTCAATTTTGAATGGAGCTTTTTCAATCTTTCAATTCTAAATGTGTCTGCAATTGCAGCTGTATCTTTTCAAGTTCATGTGTATCTAACACGTAATACCAGACACCATCCGAAATTTGCCCATGCCCTTCTTGTAAAGAAAGTGATTCCAGATGACTAAAAGCCTCTTTATAATCTTTAAAAATTTTCTTCATTTCATCAAACGTTAAATTCGTGTGCACATTGTCGCCTGCAACGGCTAACAATTCTTTATATTTCCAAACACTATTGAAAGATTTCAGTTTGTTGAAAATAGCATTAAGTACGATTTTTTGACGTTCTTGTCTGCCGAAATCCCCATTTGGGTCATCATATCTCATTCGAACGAATGCCAATGCTTGTTCACCTTGCAAATGAATGGGACCAAGTTGATACTTAAAATCATCCACTTCAAAAGCTAAATTGTTTTCTACGTCTACCCCCTCAACGGCATCAACTAAACCGATAAATCCTTCCATATTAATCGAAACTGTGTAATCTATAGGAATCTGCATTAAATTTTCAACGGTTGCTTTGACCATTTCTACACCACCAAAAGCATAGGAGTGATTAATTTTATCTTCTTTGTTCAATCCAATCAATGTTGTATAGGTATCTCGGGGGATGCTAATGATTTTCGTCGTATTATCAGTTGGATTTACGGTGACTACAATCATTGTATCCGCTCGTCCTCTGTCGGCTTCTCTCTCATCCACTCCTAATAACAGAAAAGAAAGAGGGGGCTTCTCTTCAATTAGTATAGGCGTAGATCGGAAAGTAGACTCAGGAAATTTTAAGGGTTCGTGCATTTGTTCAACTGTGGATTCAACAGTTGAATAGACATGATAAATTGCAAATCCTGTAACCAGAAATAAGAAACTAACGATAGTGATAAGCTTATGACTCAACATCCATTTCACTTGTATTTGAACACCTCTCTTCACAATATATCCAGCAATAGTGGCAATTAGAAGTGAGTGTATCGATTTTAATAGTGATGAAAAAATTTAAAGGGAGATTAGTAAAGCACACTTGATAAAAACAAATAAATTAGATTTTCTGGACAAATAGTCTATTTTTAATGTATGATATTGGTAATTAAGTAGTGTTGGAGGAATATTAATGAAAAAGAGAATAACTAGTCTTCTTCTTTCTGTTGCATTAATCGGAGGAATGGTAGGACATACACAAGTGGAAGCAGCTCCTAAGGTGACAGTAAAGGAATATAGTAACTGCAAAGAAATTAATAAGATTTATCCAGGTGGGATTGCACGGTCATCAACAGTGAAAAATAAAGGTGGGGCAACTAAGTACAAGCCTTTCGTTAATCAGAAATTGTATGATTTAAATGATAAGAGTGATCGTGACAGAGACCTGATTGCTTGCGAACGTTAAACAAATAACCATAAGAAAAAGCACATCTATGATGATGTGCTTTTTCTTTTTTTATGATTTTCTACGAAGTAACGAAGTCTCCACCATTTACATGTATCGTTTGTCCGATCATGTAGCTTGAGTCAGAAGATGCTAAGAAAACGTAAGCCGGAGCATTCTCTGCAGGTTGTCCACGTCTTGCCATTGGTGTGTCGTCTCCCGCCTTGGCTACTTCTTCTTTGCCAAATGTTGCAGGAATCAAAGGGGTCCAAATCGGTCCTGGCGCTACTGCATTCACTCGAATACCTTTATCGACCAAGTTCAGTGCCAGGGAGCGGGTGAATGTAGTGATGGCACCTTTTGTGGACGAGTAATCGATTAAATGTGGCGATCCTCTGTAAGCAGTAACTGAAGACGTGTTGATAATGGTGTCCCCTTTCGATAAATGGGGAAGTGCTGCCTGAGATAAGTAAAACATCGAGAAGATATTTGTTGAAAATGTTTCTTGCAATTGGTCTGGAGTGATTTTCAAGAAGTCTTCTGTAGGAAATTGCTTACCAGCATTATTCACCAATATATTTAGCTGACCAAATTCTGCAATCACCTGGTCAATGGCGTCATGGCAATTTTCATCATCACTCAAATCAGTTGCAATTTTCATCCCTCTACCGCCATATCCTTCAACCAGCTTCACCGTTTTTTCAGCATCATCATGCTCGTCTAAATAGGCGATAGCAATATTCGCACCTTCTTTGGCATAAGCCACGGCAATCGCACGACCGATACCACTATCTCCACCTGTAATGAGTGCCACTTTTCCAGTCAGTTTGCCAGATCCTTTATAATCTTTATCGTCGTAAATCGGTTCGGGATTCATTTTTGATTCAATTCCGGGTTGGTGATCTTGGGTTTGACCTTTAATTTCTTCGTGAATTTTTTCGTATTTATCTTTTGCCATGATACGCCTCCTCAAAAATTATGATATAAAAATTATTCCCTTCACAGGCTGATTCAAACGTGAAAAAACGTTTCCTTTATGACAACGTTTGATTCATTCAAGTTTCTTAATAGTGATTGCTGCGTTTACGATGATCTCATCACTTTCGATATCAGTCTGTAAGTCTACATAAGTAGAAGATGATGTTTGATTTCTTATTGTCAATTTACTATTAGATTCTAATGTAAGAATGACTAAACCAGTTTTAAAGGGGGGATATCCTTCAGATGACATTTGGAATATTTAGTTACGTTTTTCCTGAATCTAAGAGGGTAGATAAAGGAATAAGAACTTTTTTAAATAGAACGGAGAATATACATGAAACCAATTGTTGGAATTACCGCAGAAATTAAAGAGGGAGGAGGATATTTCATGCCCTGCATTTATCCAGATGCTGTGACACAGGCAGGTGGAATTCCTTTAGTGATTCCTCTTATTCCGGGAGGAGATATCGATGCACTTTGTGAACAAATTGATGCACTGTTTGTAACAGGAGGGGAAGATATCGATCCTTCTTATTATGATCAAGATCCTCATGTGCATTTAGGGAAAATCGCTCCACGTTTGGACGCGATGGAGCATGCGTTAGCGCAAAAAATGTTGGAGCTTGATAAACCATATATCGGTGTATGCCGCGGTTTACACATGTTAAACGTTGCAACAGGAGGTTCTCTCTACCAAAGTATTCACTCTCAAAGAGAAGAAGCAGTAATGCAACATAAACAACAAGCAGAGCGTACTCATCGTTCTCATCAAGTGAAAGTAGACAAAGATAGTCGAATGTTTGAAATGCTTAAAGAAGAAGAGTTCAGAGTGAATTCTTTCCACCATCAAGCCTGTCATGAAGTACATAAACCGCTAAAAGTTGTAGCTCGTGCTAAAGATGGCATCATTGAAGGAGTGGAAAGTACGGAGCATTCCTTCGTTTTTGGTTTCCAATGGCATCCAGAGGAATTTGCAAAAGCTGGAGATGAACCGTCTAAACGAGTCTTTAAGGCATATATTGACGCAGCGATTAAACGAAAAGAAAAGAATAACTAAACCAAAAAGAACTGCCGGCTTATTGGCAGTTCTTTTTTAGTTTCATTTAAGAAACAAAAAACCTGTAGGCGCGTGGCCAACAAGTTTTATACGCTCAATTTTGTATTGTAAAAATAATTGTGAATAATTTCTTCATCCGAATGGGGAATATATTCGCCTTTTACAATTTGAGAGCCGTTTATACATCCACTCGTCAGTAAAACAATATCACCAGGTTCACTCGCTTCCAACGCTTTCATAACGCCCTCATGTCTTGAAGGAGCGGTCAAAACTTCTTGTAAATATGGTTCGGTAAAACCCTTCAGGACAGCGTCAACAACATTCCAAGGATCATTATAGCCAGGATGATCAACTGTGACAATCAACGCATCTGCTTTTCCTTCTGCTGTTTTTGCCATTTTGGGCATCTTAGAGAAATCTCTAATGCCTATTCCAGTAATTAAAGTGATTAATCGGTTATGAGGCAATTTTTTTACAGCCTGCATAATCGCTTCTAATGCAACTGGTGTATGTGCATAATCCAAAACGATTGTTCTATTTTCAGGTCCGTGAATAACTTGGAAGCGGCCATCTACTTGTTGCATCTTGGGGAGGACTTGCAATATTTCCTGTAGGGAGACATTCGCAAATAAAGCAGCACCAATCGCGGAAACTAAATTACCTACATTATATTCCCCGTAGATGGGGACATTAATACGATACGTCTGGTCTTCATAAATTAAATCGAAAGACATTCCATCAAGATGATGCTGTATGTTTGTCCATACTAAATCTGCATTGGATTCCACATTACTGGAATATGTCATTAAAGATCCTTGTACGGCTTGAATAATGTCTTGACTCATCCCGGCATCGTCCAAATTAATAACACTTGCTTTCGCCTGTGTAAACAATCGAAGCTTGCACATCTTATAATGTTCGAACGTTTTATGATATTCCATGTGCTCTTCAGAAATATTTGTATGGATTGCCACATCAAATTCAAATCCACTTACTCGATGCTGATCTAATGCAATCGAAGACACTTCCATGGATGCCGCTTTGTCCCCATGGTTCACAAGCTCAGTGAAAATAGCTTGTACATCCGATGACATCGGGGTGGTAGGCGTGCTTTTTTTGAGATGAAGTTGTTCATCTGAAGTGAAAATGCCATTCGTACCGAGCATCCCACAAGGCAAACCGAGTAAATTTAATAAGTTTCTTACATATGAAGCAACTGTTGTTTTTCCATTCGTACCGGTAACACCGACTTTGAATAATTTATCTGAGACATAAAGATTAAATTCAATCGCTATAAAAGCCAAGGCTTCCCGTGAATCATGCACTAATACAAAAGATAATAGGGGATGGGAAGAAGCATAAGATTCGAAGGTACTTTTGTCTGAACCCACGATAGTGGTAGCGCCGTTTTGAATTGCTTCATCTATGTATAAGTGACCGTCGGTTTCTTCTCCTATAATGCAAAAAAAGGCATACTGATTTTGTACATCTCTTGAATCGTACACAATCCCAGCCGTTAGCTGCATAGACGGTCCATATACGTGGAGCGCTTTTATTTGAGGAAGTTGAGTCCATTGAATATCCATGAAATGCTCCTTTATCTTCAATAAGATTAGGTTAGTGTAACATTGCACGCATTGAATCTATAGCACGGTTCGACAAAATGCGAGTATTTTCCCACACGGTTTGCTACTCCATACCCTATATCTTTTTCTCATCTAACTAAAACGTCCTATGTCGTATTTAGTATGCTTTAAAAACAAGAAGCAATGCTTTAACTAAAATTTTTAAAGGTTTTTTTTAATATGCGAAGAAATTGTAAGAAGTAGAGGAGATGGGAAAATGAAAATTTTAGTACTTGGTGGAACTTCTTTTGTTGGACGTCACTTAGTGGAAGTGGCAGTCAAAAACGGACATGAAGTGGTATTGTTTAACCGGGGAAAAACAAATCCTGAGGTTTTCAAACAGTTAAGGCATATTCAAGGAGATCGGCGGAAAGATGCGGAGAAGTTAGGCGAAGAAGAGTGGGATGCAGTCTTAGATACATGTGCTTATTCTCCTCAAGACCTGCATCCAATGATAAGCGTATTGAAAAATAAAACAAATCATTATATGTTCATTTCGACCATTTCGGTTTATGACGATTACAAAAAAGGCAGACCTAATGAGTCAAGTTCTACTTTTGCACAAAAAATCGAGTCAGATGAAGTGACTGGTGAAACTTACGGACCATTAAAAGTTATGTGCGAAAAATTAATCAACGAAACCTTTAAGGACCGTGCTTTGATTATTCGTCCATGTATCGTTGTAGGTCCGCATGATCCTACAGACCGATTCACGTACTATGCGAAAAGGTTAATGGAAAATGGGAAAGTTGCTTTACCCGGTGGGAATGAACCTCATCGCATGGTCCAATGGATTGATGTAAGGGATATGGCTAGTTGGATTGTGCAAATGATTGAAAATGGGACAACCGGTACATTTAATGCAGCTTCAAATCCACTTTCAATGGAAAAATTCATTGACAGTATAACGACAGCTACAATTGAAAAACAATGGATTCCTGACGCCGTTTTGGAATCAACGGACTTGGGTTCCCGAAGATATCCTTTTTGGGTATCCATTTCACAAGACTATCCCGAAGGTTTTATCATTGTTGAAAATCAACGAGCCATCGACAAAGGGCTGACCATTAGACCTTTAGCCACGACTGCACAGGATACAAGACAATGGGCAATAAATCGAGAGTTAAAGGCGGGGCCGACAATTGAACAAGAGCAGTCGCTTCTCAAAAACAAGTAGTAGATTAGACATAAGAAACCTTTGAGAAGTGCAAAAAAATAGTGTATACTTAAATCAGAAAGACTAGGTGTGTCAGCACCTAGTCAACAATCGCTAATGTACAAAATAGCGGTTGATCCAGATTAATTCAGAAAAAGCCGTCTCGCCTAATCAGTGGGGACGGCTATTTCTTTTTAGCGAAGAAAATGACTAATGATACAACGATTGAAAAGCCCCCGATCATTACAGTTGCAAGCTGCATAAGCAAACTCATCGATTCAAAACTTGTCATAGGCATCACCTCCATTCCCTGGAAGTGATCATCCGCTACCTGTCATCTACAATTGTTCCTTTTATTATAACATAAACAGAATATATGTTCGTATTTTTGTTGAAAAAAAGAACATAATTTTGGCAATGCCATTTTTTGCTGTTAACTTTCATTAACGAGGTGTTTTACATTTTTCAGGGAACTTCATTTCTTTAATAGAGGGAATCTCAAAAGGATTGATTGAATGTCCTTATGAATCAGAAATTTTATTTCCAAATAAAACCTTGTTTTTTTAGGAAATCGGGTCCAGTTGGTCGTCTTTTGATTTGAACCTCTAGTAGTGTACAAATACAATAGCCGCTATAGCCAAATTTTGTGCGAAAATTGCAACATCTGTTGTTCCGACGATTACATTTTCTGTTGTATCCGCTACAATAGTAGTATCATTAATTACACCAGCAATATGAAGTCTCTTAAAATCATCACAACAAACAAATACAGCTCCAGCTGTTTCCATTTGTGTCGGTTTTTTTGATAATTGCCCCAATTTGTTCTTGATAACTTAGTCCGTTATCCAAATAACACTATAAGCTTGTACAATATGAGAACTCGCTGCATGTTGAGCAACTGAAATAAGTTCAAAAACTTCTTCTTTTGACAATTTCTTGTTTTTATATGTACGAATTGAGGTTTGAGAAGAAAGTAAATCCAAGACCAACCGAAATCATCTCCTTTCTACATATCGTCACAGGAAGGATTCTAAAATGTGAAGGAGTGCCCTCAGCATGCACAGGAATATGGATCTTTATAAATACTTAATAACAAAAGCCGAAAAATTAACTGATGACTGGTACAAATCGATTGATCAATCTACTGCAGTAGGTGTATATGCATCTAAAGATGAAAAAGATATTAATCGTTTAAAATCTCAAAATTATAGTTTTCATGAACATTTAATTCAGGTTTTTTTGGAAGATGAACATGAATTCTTTAAATCTTTTGAAGTGTGGTTAAACGAAATTGTTACCGATACTGGTCATCAATCTACACCCACTCATATAATTTTGCAGGAATTCCTCAATGTACAAAGACAATATCTTAGTATGATTGAGAGTTTCGAAAGAGAGAATGAAGGAACTTATACAAAAGAACAAATTTACTCATGGAATCATATTATTCTAAAAGCGTTCAGTAGGGTTATGACTAGATTTGTAGAAGATCACGATCAGCTATCTTTGCGAAGGCTAAAAAGTCAGCAGGAATTGATTAATGACTTGAGTGCTCCGGTGATTAAATTACATCAAGATGTTGGTTTACTTCCTGTAGTGGGTGAAATCGATACGCAACGAGCTAAATATTTGTTGGAAAATACATTGATGGAATGCACGAAAAAATGCATTACTCATTTGTATGTTGATTTATCAGGTGTAAATGTAATTGATACAATGGTAGCCATGCAAATTTTCCAATTAATAGATGCATTGAAGATTGTCGGAGTTAAGACTACATTATCCGGTGTTCGACCAGAAATCGCTTTGACAGCAGTTCATCTTGGTTTGAACTTCAAAGACATCCATATAACTGGAAATCTATCTCAGGCATTACAAATGAAATAGACTAAGAAAAACCTGTGCTCAGCTGAGCACAGGTTTTTTTGTGCAATCATATTACAGTCTGATTAAAAGTTTTCAAAAGTGTTTAACTTTAATAAAGCGTTGGGTAGATAGAATGTAAATCAAAAAATAGGAGGTAACCCCATGAACTTTGAATCAAATCGTAAAATTGAAGTTGCTCGTACAGAAGATGAAATGTATGAAAAATTAGAACAACTAAAAGAACAAGGTTATTCCGAGAGTGATATACATGTCATTTCAAAAGATCATGCACACATGAGTACATTAAATCGCTATTCTGAAGTTTCGACGCATGAAGCGGGTACATTCATGGATAAATTCAAATCATGGTTTACGGGAGAAGATTCCGTTAAAGAAGGTCTGAGGAAATTAGATTTAAATGAAGCAGAAACTGATCGCTATTCAAAAGATGTTGCTAGTGGTGGGTTTTTACTGTATACCGATGCATCGCTAAACGATAGTGTCACAGATTCTCACCAGAATGAGTTTGAAGAAGGCTATGATACGTTTGGATCAACTGGAAACAGTTATGAATCTTATCATGGGGAAGAGCGGGCAGTTCAACCAATTGAACCAGGTTTCGAAGAAAAGATTCATAACGAAGCGACAAGTCAGTCAAATGAGTTTACCTCTTCAGCACGTACAAACTTTGTTGAATCAAGATTCAATGAAACAGATAAAAATCTTACTGGAGATTCCACAACCTTTGGTGCAGAAGAACCGCGAAGCGAAATGACTTTTGACAGTGGTAAAAATCCTCAAAGCGAATATGATGAAGAACAGGGGTTTGAACCGTCAACAAATGATTTTGTAAATGAGACTGATGGTCGTTTCGACGAACCTAAAGATCGTTTTGCTCGAGGAGAAACTTTCGCTACGGATCCATATTTGGCCAGAGAAGAAGACCATATTGGTCATTCAATGCAGGAAGATAGAATGGTTCGGGAGAATTGCACGAATATTCAGGATGCGATTTCGAATGAACAACAGACAGATGGATTCCAATCTCCCGGTGCAGACCCTAATTTAGGACCTGCAGCATTTGGTAGTGAACTAAATAATGTTAAATCCACTGAGGAAATGAAACACGATTTTAATAGGGACCCTCGAACGGAAGAAAAACGAGTTTTTGGGACTGAGTATACAGCAGGTAAACATAACGAACCAACTAATCAATTTGAAGAAAAAGCTTTAAATGAGTACAACACATCCGAAGAGCCAGAGTATAGAGAAACTGGTTACGAAAATGAAGGACATGGCAATGCATTTGCATTCGACACGAATTCTACTGAGAATGAAATTCCCTCAGGTGGYGTCGATGAAGATGAAGATGTTACAACGGATCAATATGAGGAACGCTTAGATAGAGATAAATATCTTCGCGAAGTTCCCCCAAACAGCAAATTATTTTAATAAATGGTAGCCATGCTGCCCATACTATTGCTATAAGATGACCTCCTTATAGATAAACCCCTTACAGAATTCAGCGGCTGTAAGGGGTTTTGTGCGTTTAGAATATTGGCGATAATACCGTGAAAATCCGTCATAAAAACGATGTTTCCAACAAGTCCGCCTAAGTTGACTTTCATAGGGGAATGGGAAAATATATTTTCTTCTGTTGAGAATGGATTAAAAACTGTTTAATAGTCACTGGAATTACTTGAAGAGTAATAGTCAATAGAAAATCGGTGTACTTTCAAATGATTTGTCGATGAAAGATGGAGTAATTAAGTCGATTTTGAGTGGATATACAGACAATCATATAGTTTCTGAGAAACTGAGAAATTGTGTGAAGCGCTATTGGCAATTGTCCTTTCTACCTGTAAATGACAATAGTCTCCAAATATTTCCCGGGCAATAACAAATCACGAGAGTAATTACTGACAAAATTATTCTTAATACGAGTTGTTTCTATAATATAAATTATATTGACTGAATTTTCGTATTTTAATATGATGAGTATAAGATTTTCAGAAATTAGATGGGGGATAGAGATAGTGAAGAAAAAAATAATAATAATTTGTCTAATGTTATCGACTATCAGTTTAACTTTAAGTCCGATTGTAGAGGCATACAGCACAACAAAAACACACACTTCAACAATGGCACAATTAAAAAAATCCTCCATTTTTAAGAAAAAAACTCAAACAGTTGAGCCGATTGCCAGACCAGTTTCTTTAACTGGACAAGCTGTATATGCAAATATTGCTGCGATCGCTCCTAACTTTGTCGGAACGCCATATGTTTTCGGTGGGAAAACACCTGCTGGCTTTGATTGTAGTGGCTTTATTCATTACGTTCATCAGTTTGCGGGGCTGGATATACTTCGGATGAGTAGTGAAGATTATTTCAAACTATCATCCAAAGTGAATGTACCAGAAGTGGGTGATTTAGTATTTTTTAAAGATACATACAAAGAAGGAATTTCCCATATGGGCATTTATATGGGAGAAAATACATTTGTTCATGCCGGATCAAAAGGTGTAGAAATCACAAAACTTGATAATCCGTATTGGCAACTACACTTTGTCGCGTTTAAACGTTTTAATGTTGTAACGGACTAAATGAAAACAAGCACCGGAGTGAGTATCTCCAGTGCTTGTTTTAACTTTCTGTTATGTAAAATAATTCCTTGAGAATCGAAAACTCGATGGGCGTAAATAACCCGTATCTACAAAGCGCTTTTTTAGATACGGGTTAATTAATTGTCTTCGCTTATGAGATTGTAGCTGGTAATAGCTTCGCAGATGTTAGACGTTTACGAACTAGAATCCCTGTAGTTGCAGCAAGTATTGCTTTAATTATTCCCACCAGAATAAATGGAGTTACACCGCCAGTTAAAGCTGCAGTCCAACTTAGTTCAGCGACGAATTTCAACCAAACAGCACCAAATGAAAGAGTAATAATCATCGCAATGATATTTGCGATGACAGCATTTTTGACTGTAAATCCGAATCGCTCCAGTAGCCAGCCTATAAAGAAGGCTGCTGGAATGAATCCAATTATATAGCCTCCAGTAGGACCGAAAACTACTCCGATCCCTGATGACATTTCACTAAATACAGGTAATCCTGCAATTCCCAACATTATATAGACTAAGACGGACAATACCCCATAACGCTTGCCTAAAATGGTAGCCGCCAGTCCAATAGCAAGGGTTTGCCCAGTAATTGGAACGAGTGGAAGGGGAATAGTTATTTGTGCCATAATCCCAATGATTGCTGCAAATAGAGCGGTAACAATTAACATCTTCAGGTGTTCGTTTCTCATATGTATAACCTCTTTTCATTAAGTGAACTATTTTTTTGTTTTAGTTAACACAAATAGTATCATAATGATATACTGCTATTTCGTCAATACTTGCTTAATCCATACGCCTAATAATAAATTGACAACATTAGCTCAATATTTGAAAATTGGGCAATGATGCATTGGGTGATTGTCTTGTTACCGCTAAGATTTATCAGTTCTACTTTACTCACTCCATTTGACAGGTTTCTGTTTAATGGATTTTTTTTGTGTGCACAATTTTGACTTTTATTTTGGAAAGCAATACAATTTGACAACTGTCATTTCCAAGCTTACTATACTAAAGTAGTTAAGTTACTAAACTATTTAATGTTGAAGGAGTTTTTCCATGAACGATCGCAAAGAAATAATTCAGGAGTTTGTCCGATCTTTCCGCTATTTAATAAGAAGTACTAGACAAGATTTTGCGGTCGAATTTGAAGGATATATACCATTTAATGAATTTACGGTTCTACGTGCATTGGAAGAAGATCGTACACTTCGTGTGTCCGATGTGGCACGAAGATTGAATTCTACCAATAGTTATGTCACATTAACGAGTGATAAATTGGTGCAAAAAGGATACCTCATTCGCGAACGCAATGATGCAGATCGACGTACGGTTTATTTGACTTTGACTGATGAAGGATTAACGCTCGTGAAGAAAATGGATGAAATTATTTATGTATATTTCAGTAAAACGTTTGGCGATATTTCAAATGAAGAAATGATCTCAGTCATGAATATCCTTCATAAAATTAAGCCATACGAGAGAAAGGTTTGATTTCTACTTGGAACATTTAAAACAAAAAGAAAAAGTAACTATTATGATTGCGATTATTGGGGCACTATTTTTTGCAGCAGTTAACCAAACAATCGTCAGCAATGCTTTGCCAAAAATCATTTCTGATTTAGGTGGTTTGAATTATTACAGTTGGGTATTTACCAGCTTTATGTTAACGAGTGCTATTATGACAGTCGTTGCTGGTAAACTTTCGGATATCTATGGAAGAAAGCCGTTTTTTCTAATCGGTATTTTAATATTCTCTGTTGGCGCATTTTTGTGTGGCACATCCGCTTATATTGAACAGTTGATCATTTATCGTGCCATCCAGGGTGTGGGTGCAGGCCTTATTATTCCTACAGCCTTTGCGGCAGTGGGAGATTTGTTTGCCCCTCGAGAACGTGGAAAATGGCAAGGTATTATGAGTTCTGTATTTGGTATATCCAGTGTTCTTGGACCAACTATTGGCGGATATATTGTCGATAACCTAGACTGGCGATGGGTATTTTGGGTGTTCTTGCCACTAGGTATTGTCGCTTTTGTATTGATATTAAGGCTGTTCCCTAAAACAGAAAGACGCCAAAATGAGACCATTGACTATTTAGGCACTTTCTTCCTTACCGGAACATTGGTTCCGATGTTGCTTGCATTTTCATGGGCTGGTTCTAAATATGATTGGTCATCAGACATCATCTTGTCGTTATTCGCAGGATCGATTGTTTCCTTGGGGTTGTTTATTTGGGCTGAAAACCGAGCGAAGAGTCCAATATTGCCTTTGCACTTGTTTAAATATGCCAATTTTACATTCTCAAATATTATTGGCTTTGCGGTAGGAATAGGCATGTTCGGTGGTCTCATGTATGTACCTTATTTCGTTCAAGGCGTACTAGGATATTCCGCAACACATTCCAGCTTCATTTCGATGACCATGACTCTTGGTTTAGTCGGAGCGAGTGCATGGGGTGGACAATTGATTACAAAAACAGGGAAATATAAGCGACAAGCCACTTTTGGTCTGGCGGTTTCTGTCGTTGGTCTTTTATTATTGTCCCAAATGGACATGGACATTTCCCAGTGGCTACTTGTGCTTTACTTAATTTTGGTGGGCTTTGGTATCGGAATGGGCTTGACCGTATTTACTATGACTGTTCAAAATTCCGTTGGATCTGAATATTTGGGTGTAGCAACAGCATCTACTCAACTCTTCCGATCCCTAGGAGGAACAGTTGGTGTGGCAGTTCTCGGAACAGTATTGAATACATCGATGAAAGATAAAATGGCTTCATTCGATTCAAGCAAAGTACCTGAAGCTGCAAGAGAAACATTAAGCAAATTCCAAAATCCCAATTTATTATTGGATCATACACAAATCGAGTCCATTCGGGCACAGCTACCTGAACAAATGTTGCCATTATTTAATGATTTAATGTTGCACTTACAACAATCATTAACATTTGCTTTATCAAATGTATTTTTAGTAGCGGCAATTGTCATGGCGATCGCTACACTTTTGACATTTACCATTAAAGAAGTTCCTCTGCGCAGTCAAAAGCAAAAACCTAATTTAGAAGAATAAGTCATAATTCATGATAAAACCAGACGATAGAGTATCCATGTGGATGCTCTTTTTTGGGATAATAAGAGTGAGTAAATTTTTATAAGTATTATATGGAAGAATCGATTTTAGGGCAAAGCAGTTGTGTGGCAAAGTATGTTGTAATAGACAACAATAAGATATCGAGAAATAAATCATTTACTTTAGTCAATTAAAGGATTAAGATGGTTGTTCTATTGTTTTTAAGCTACAATCAACATGCTAAATTATTTAAGGGGTATCTAAAATTATAGAATTGCTATGTCTAGCTCCAAGCGCTGCTCGCACCTTTGCTTCAAACCCTCAGGCGAAAGCAGGCTGTCGCAAAGGGAACCTTTCCTGCGCCGGCGTCGAGCTAAAGTAGCGCTTTACGCTTTTCCTAGAAACGAAGAAATGGTGAGGTGAAAACCACGTGAAACAATGGAAAATCTATGGCATACTCGTTTTCGTTATGTTCATATGGGGCTTTAATTTGCCTGCCGTAAAATATTTAGTTAGCGAAGTGCGTCCTGTAACAATGACTGCCTTTCGCATTTTTTTAGCCAGTTTAACCGTATTTTCGATTTTAGCGGTACTTCGCATCGTCAGAAAACCGACAAAACAAGAATGGAAATTCATTGTCCTTGGTGCACTTCTTAATGTTGTGTGCCACCATTACTTTTTGTCGATCGGACTGACCATGACGACAAGTTCGAATGCCGGTTTAATTCTTGGCACAGGTCCAGTACTAACCGCTGTATTAGTGTCAATGATTATGAGGATCTATCCCTCTAGATTGCAATGGGTAGGAGTAATACTCGGATTGTTCGGAGTCAGCGCAACAGTACTAGCTGCAGGAGAAGGAACCTCTGGGTTATCTTTTGGTGACGTATTCGTGTTCCTAGCCATATTGACACAGGTTTTCAGTTACTTGGTTATCAGTAAAGCTGCAAAAACACTGGATCCCCGATTGCTTACAGCTTACATGTTCTTAATCGGATCATTCGTATTGTTCTTGATCAGTTTGTTCCAGGAACCTGGGGAAATTCGAGCATTTTTAGAAGTTCCACCGATGTTTTGGGTAGCATTCTTTGGAAGTGGCATGATTGGAACTGCAGTTGGACATATGCTATATAACTATTCAGTAGGAAAGGCCGGCCCTTCTAAAGCAGCCATTTTCATGAATTTGAATACATTGTTCACCTTGGTGGGTTCGTCTGTATTTCTTAATGAAACCATCACAAGTCGTCATATTTACGGACTCGTTTTGATTGTCGCAGGCGTAATATTGGGCTCTGGTGCTGCTGAAGATATGTGGCGAAAATATAAATTGAAAAAGTCCCTCTCAGAGTGAGAAGGAATTAATGAGGGTCTTCCGAATTAGTGGAAGGCTCTTTTTTGATGGACTGCGAATAGAAAGTGTGGAAGCGCGAATAGAAAGGGAGAAACCGCGAATAGTCGTTCCGATAACGCGAATAGAACAGTCCCGAACCACGAATAGAAAATATGAAAAAAAAACCACTCCCAATTGGAAGTGGTCAGTAAGCGCCTTTATTCATTCGATCGGCAACTTGGTATGCGTCGTACATTCCCCATATCCAAACAAGCGGGAAAGTGATGAAGCCAATCAATACGAACATTAATAATGAGTTGATTAGTTGAACGCCAATCAAGATTAAGCCTTTCATGATTTGGCCGTTATATATTTGCCCGACGCCGGTCCAAAAGAAACTTAATACGGCGGCAATGCCTGGGTTTTTTAGCATGAATTATTCCTCCTTTTGAATCCGATACATTAGTATACGAATGGCAGGCGAAAAAGATTCAAAAAGGATGAGTCATGGCCCAAATTGCCGTTGCTATTTGTGGACTGACATTTTCAAAACGATGAGGCAGATTGCTGTTGAAGTAAATACTGTCCCCTTCAAAAAGTTCATATACTTCTCCATCGACCTCTACACGAATTTGCCCTGACAATAAATACCCACATTCTTCCCCCGTGTGAAACATCAAGGGATTTTCTGATTGTTCACCTGGTTCTAAAATCAATTTAAAAAAGTTGATTTGTTTGCCTTGAGCAGGTGACAAGTGTTGATATGTAACATTCGGACGCAGTTGCTTCATTTCAGGCTGTTCATTTTTACGTAGAACTGTAACGATTTCTTGCTCGTCTTCTACAAAGAATGTGAAGACAGGAACTTTTAAGCAATGACTCATTTTCCACAATGTATCAAGTGAAGGCGATACTTGTCCACGTTCTATTTGAGATATCATACTTTGGCTGACCCCAGCTTTTTTCGCTAAATCATCCGCAGTAAATCCTTGCGATTTTCTTAAATACCTTATTCTTTTACCAACTTCCTCTTTTGGAAAGTCCATGTTCTCAACCCCCATTCAGTTACTTAATGACGCATTTTATCTCTTATCTATCATTTTACACAATATGCTAATAAATGGGTTGAATAAATATTAATAATTCTTAATTAATAATTATTTATTGTTATAAAAAAAGTGGATAATTAATAATCCAATGTTGTCTT
>NZ_JBFUHX010000019.1:0-55939 GCF_056402175.1 Paenisporosarcina sp. P4_B8
ACTAATCGATCGAGGACTTAACCAAAATGAATTTGAATGGTTTTCAATGACCCGTTTATCCAGTTTTGAGTGAACAAACACTCAAAAAAGTCTAGTGATAATGGCAAAGAGGTCACACCCGTTCCCATACCGAACACGGAAGTTAAGCTCTTTAGCGCCGATGGTAGTTGGGGGTTTCCCCCTGTGAGAGTAGGACGTCGCTAGGCAAAGTAAAAAACCGGTACCTTTCGAGGTATCGGTTTTTTTGTGATCTTTTTTAATGTTTGAAAGGAGCGCAGCGGAAACAAGACCATTAAGTTTTATGGCCAGCCATATTTTGAACCCTAACTCCTAAATGGGAGACATTCCGCTGACGCTGCATGGCTCTTTTCTGTTGGAGAGGGATTCTTTAGAACAAGTCGATAAAAAGACGTCGATGGGTTCAGCAAGTAAACTTGCGAGTGAGACGGCTTTGAGCGATAAAGTGGTTCATATGAGCGATAAATTCCCAGTATGAGCGATAAGTACCGTTATCTGAGCGATAAATATAGGAAAGCAACTTTCCAGAACAAAATCTTGTTTCATGCGCCAACTTAACTTGCCTTATGAGACACGACAATTTGATAAGCCACAAAATGGGAGCCACTCCACTGACGTTGCATGGCTCTTTTTTGTTGGAGAGGGATTCTTTAGAGCAAGTAGATAAAAAGACATCGATGGGTTCAACAAGTAAACTTGCGAGTGAGTGAGACGGGTTTGAGCGATAAAGTTCATATGCGCGATAAATGTCCAGTGTGAGCTATAAATATAGGAAAGCAACTTTCAAGAATAAAAACTTGTTTCAAAGACCAACATAACTCTTCTTATGAGACTGCCAATCTATCATTTCGTTCACGATGACGTCTTTTTTCTCTCAGGAGAGGAAAATGTATATTACAAAAAAGCCTTGCAGATTGGTCATCTGCAAGGCAAATAATTATTTAATGTATTTTGAAGCAATGTAGCCATAGTAAGTCTTGCCATTTTGCTCCACTTTGACAGGATACCATGCAAAAGTATTGGTAGAATACGTTTTTTCGTCATAAACAAGACCTCCAAGGATGATGATTTGGTCTTTAGACGTGATTGTCGCTATTTCTTTAGAGGAAGTTCCAGGAGATGGACGTAGTCGGCCATCATACAGCACAGTATCGTTTCCAGCTTCGAACATTTCTTTCGATAAAGTTCTGTCGGCTGCCGAGACTTCATAATGCATTTTCTTGAACTCGATATTCGCTGTTGAATTTTTATCGTATTGGAAATCAGACGTTCTCATGTCCTTGGGAACAAGATTAACATTCGATAATTCATAGGCTGAATACAATAAACTGTAAACACCTTCTTGATAAGCTGTAGTGTTTGTTAGACCGCTATCTTGGTAGAGTGGGCTGTTTTTAGGTTTAATCCCATTGTACGCCATTACTGCAAAGTACCAGCTTTGCAATTCTTCTCGATTCATTTCACCGATTGATGGCAGATTTTTATTTTTGAAGTTCGTGTTCAACATATCTACTCCAGCATAAATGTTATACGCAAGATCAGATTTTAATAGGTCTACATTGTATCCGGCGGTAGTTGTGATCTGCATCAATCCAATCCCACCATCAGGTGTAATGACAGGAGTACCATCCGAATTAAATTGTTTCCACTGTCCACTTTCTTTTGTAGCAACTGACTTTACAATTTCCGGTGGAATACCTGCTTTGAGCGCTTCTCGCGTCAATAAACAGTTAACTGTTTGTCGATTCGGGTTCTTGTTCGTAACATCATAACCACAAGCTTTTACAGATAACTTGAAGTTCTTATCCGCAGGGTTTAAAGCACGTGCCAGTAGAGAAGAAAATTCACTACGGGTCAATTTTTTAGATGGTTTGAATGTTCCATCCTTATAGCCTTCAGTGACACCCGCGGCTAACAACTTGCGGATAGCAGAGTAAGATTTAGTATTGATAGATATATCTGAGAAAGAAATGACCTCTTCGTCTTTTAATTTAAAAGCCCTAGCGATCATTAATGCCATTTGGCCACGATCAACAGTTGCATATGGATTGAATTTTCCATTGCTGCCTTGGATGATGCCTAGGTCAGCGGCTGACTGGACTGCACCTGAGAAGTCATCAGTTATATTAACGTCTGGGAAATCAGTATCTCTTGGCTTTGTATCTAAATCCAACGCTCTAGCAATCATTAAAGCAGCAGCTGCACGTGAAACCGTATCTTCCGGACCGAAACGTCCGTCCCCATATCCATTAATTATTCCTTCTTTAGATAAATACATGATCATGTCATAAGTAGCACCAGGTTTCACATCCGTAAACCCTTCAGCATTTGCTTGTCCAACATTTGCTGTTAATATCAGAACAAATGAAAATAGTAAAACATAAATCTTCTTCACTCATATCCTCTCCCTTTATCAATAGAATAACAATAATGGAATATAATTGGTACATTTTTCAATGTTTACTTATTTCTAGAACGTAAACATTCTTCCAAACTCTACTATCAGCAAGCACGAAAAAAAACTTTAAAAGTTTTTTCGAAAAACTATTGTAATATTTTCATACATTGGTATAATAAATCTTGTCGTTAAATATTGTGTGGTCCCGTGGTGTAGCGGTTAACATGCCTGCCTGTCACGCAGGAGATCGCGGGTTCGATTCCCGTCGGGACCGCCATTTATCTTAAATTTACAATCCGCAAAGAAAGGAAACTTTCTCTGTGGATTTTTTTGTATAATTAAAAAGCCCATCGCTTTACGCTGCTCTTGTTCAAATAAAGTGAAGTATTGCGGTGGATTCGGTACACTAGAGAAAACATCAGTGAGGTACTAAATATATGACTTATATAAAACGAGTCACATCACTTGAAGAAACTGAACAATTTGGCCAGCGATTAGGGTCTCTTGTTCAAGCACAAGATGTGATTACACTTGAAGGCGATCTTGGCGCAGGAAAGACGACTTTTACAAAGAGCTTTGCAAAAGGATTAGGCGTCGAGCGTAATGTGAACAGCCCAACCTTTACGATATTAAAGCAATATGAAGGCCGCTTGCCTTTCAATCATATGGATGTTTATCGTCTAGCTGACAGTGAAGAAGACTTAGGTTGGGATGAATTGTTTTACGGAGATGCCGTAACGGTGATTGAGTGGGCAAAGTTGATTGAATATGATTTGCCGAAAGAGCGTTTGCAAATCGAAGTTTTCTACGAAGATGAATTTGCTCGACGTTTTGAAATTACGCCTATAGGTGAACGCTATGAGCAATTATGTAAGGAGTTATTTGCATGATATGGTTAGGGATTGATACATCGAATGTGCCATTGACGATAGCGGTAGTTAAAGACAATCATTTATTGGTTGAATGGACAAGCTCGATAAAAGTAACGCATTCTGTAGGGGCTATGCCTGCTGTAGAAGAAGCATTAAGACAAGCGGATATTAAACCGAATGAACTGGATGCAATTGCCGTAGCAGAAGGCCCAGGATCCTACACAGGAGTTCGCATAGGGGTCACAATAGCAAAAACTTTGGCTTGGACGTTGAAAATTCCGGTTGTTGGGGTTTCAAGTCTTCAAACGCTTGCTGGCAACGGTTCACTTTTCAATGGAATCATTTGTCCAATTATGGATGCTAGAAGACAAAATGTATTTTCAGCCATTTATACGAATGAGCTGGAATCTATTCTGCCAGATGGTCATTATGCGTTGGAAGCAGTGTTGGAAGAGTTGGCGACGACAGAAGAAGATATTTTGTTTGTAGGGAAAGATGTAGCGATTCACTGGGAAGCCATTCAACAAGTTTTAGGTGAACGTGCTATTCGTGCACCATTTCATCAGGACTTGCCAAAAGGTTCTGTGGTAATTGAGCAAGCAATGATGAAACCATTGCCTTCAATAGAAGAAACGCATCATTTCGTACCGGATTATAAACGGATTACGGAAGCTGAAACAAACTGGCGTGCTGAACAGCAAAAGGCTGGTCAAACGTATGAGTGAATCAGTCAGCTATAGAAAAATGACCTTTGACGATATTGACGGGGTCTTGAGAATTGAACAGGAAGCCTTCAGTCAACCGTGGACACGCGATGCGTTCGTTCAGGAGATGACAACAAACCTGCATGCGTATTATGTAGTCGCTGAAGATGAAGATCAACAAATTGTAGGTTTCTGTGGGATGTGGCTCGTAATGGATGAAAGCCATATCACAAACGTCGCAGTGACCGAGCATGTGAAAGGCCAAGGAATCGGGGTAGGACTTATGCGTGAAGCGATTCGAGTGGCAAAAGAGCATGGTGTGGTGCTGATGACGTTGGAAGTACGAGTTAGTAATACGATCGCTCAAAATCTGTACCGTAAATTAGATTTTCAAAATGGTGGAATCCGAAAAGGTTATTATTCAGATAATCATGAGGATGCACTGGTGATGTGGGTGGAATTCAAATGACGAAAGATCAAATTATATTAGGTATTGAAACGAGTTGTGATGAGACGGCTGCATCAATTGTGCGTAATGGAAGAGAAATCGTATCCAACGTCGTTTCATCTCAAATCGAAAGCCATAAACGCTTCGGGGGAGTAGTCCCAGAAATCGCTTCTCGACACCATGTAGAGCAAGTGACAATCGTGATTGAAGAAGCGTTGAAGCAAGCGAACATGCAACCAAGTGATTTGGATGCTGTAGCTGTTACCGAAGGACCAGGACTTGTCGGTGCATTGCTAATCGGTATCAATGCCGCAAAAGCATTCGCATTCGCAAATCAATTGCCCCTAGTTGGGGTTCATCATATTGCAGGACATATTTATGCAAATCAGTTAGTGGAGCCTATGCAATTTCCTTTATTGGCCCTGGTCGTATCAGGCGGGCATACGGAAATTGTATTAATGAAAGAACATGGGTCGTTTGAGCTGATTGGAGAAACGCGCGATGACGCGGCAGGGGAAGCGTATGACAAAGTAGCGAGAGTGTTGAAGCTTCCTTATCCAGGTGGTCCGCATATTGACAGGCTAGCGCATGAAAGCGAAGAAGCTATCGCATTTCCACGTATTTGGTTAGAAGAAGGATCGTATGATTTCAGCTTCAGCGGCTTGAAGTCATCTGTCATAAATTATATGCATAATGCTGAACAGCGTGGGGAAGAGATTAAACCACAAGCGGTTGCTGCAGGTTTCCAGAACAGTGTGGTTGAAGTGCTCACAGAGAAGACATTGCGTGCAGCCAAGCAATTTAACGCTAAGCAAGTAATTGCAGCTGGTGGAGTTTCTGCGAACAAAGGATTGCGAAAATCGCTGGAAGACACTTTTGCAAAAGAAGGAATTCCGTTTACAGTTCCACCTTTGTTTTTATGTACCGATAATGCGGCAATGATTGCTGCTGCTGGCTCCGTTATGTTCGAAAAAGGGATTACAAGTACACTGGCAATGAACGGCAGACCGGGTATGACATTATTCGACTGGAATTAAGAAGGATCGATTCTCTAATAAAAGAGAATCGATTCTTTTTTTAGCAAAAATGAATTGTGATGTCAATAGAGAACATCTGTACTTATGCACATTTTGTGGACAACTTGTGTATAAGTGACTGGAATTCAATATATAGTGGTACGATTTACATTGAAGTATGTGTATAAAAACTTTTTTCCCTGTGGATAGTGTGCATAAGTCTGTTGATAGATTGATATATCAGCCTTTTGCATGTGAATAAATTTGTGGAAAGAAAAATGTCGAAATTTGTACTTGACCCATATATATGGGTCTTAAATAGTAAGGAAATACCGCATGTTTTGACATGCGGTAACAGTTAATATGATTCTAACTCTTCTTCTAATTCAACCCATTCTGTCATGAATGTTTCTTGTTCTTCTTTATAAGCATCTAGCTCTGTTTGAAGGGTCATTAATTGCGTATGATCTTGGAAAATGGCTGGGTCACATAATTTTTCTTCCACAGCATTAATTTGTTCCTCAATTGTTTGTAATTGAGTTTCAAGTTCTTCCAAGCGTCTTGTGATTTGTCGTTCCCGTTTCTTTGCCTCTTTATCGATGGTAGAAGTGGATTGCTTCGCCGTTGCAGCTTCTATTGCTTTAGGACCTGCTTGCTCAGCTCGAATTTCTTCTAACTCTTTTTTCTTTTCGACATAGTAATCGTAATCACCTAAATATTCAAAGGCACCATCACTTGATAACTCAATCACTTTCGTGGCAATCCGGTTAATAAAGTAGCGGTCATGTGATACGAATAGGATCGTACCGGGATAATCGATTAAGGCATTCTCCAGTACTTCTTTGCTATCAAGATCCAAATGGTTAGTTGGCTCATCGAGAATCAAGGTGTTGGCTTTCAGCATCATCAGTTTCGCCAAAGCAACACGCGCTTTTTCACCGCCTGATAATGAAGAAATCGATTTAGTCACATCATCACCACTGAACAGGAATCGTCCTAACACATTCCGGACATCTTTCTCATTCATTAATGGCCATTCGTCCCACAATTCTCTCAGTACGGAGCGAGTTCCCGTCAATTTTGCCTGTTCCTGGTCATAGTAACCGAATTGAACATTGGTCCCGTAATGTATGGATCCATCAATCGGTGGGATATCCTTAACCACCGTTTTCAGTAAAGTGGATTTCCCGACACCGTTCGGTCCGACCAGGGCGATGCGGTCTTCACGGAATACACGGAGATTGACGTCCTGAGAGACAGGTTTCCCAGAATAACCGACTGTTACATCCTGCACTTTCAAGACGTCATTGCCACTTTGACGGTCAATAGAAAATCCGAAATTCGCAGATTTTTCATCCCCGTCCGGCGAATCCATCCAATCCGTTTTCTCCAATACTTTGCGACGCGACTGTGACATCTTAGTCGTGGAAGCCCGTGCAAGGTTACGTTGAACAAAATCTTCAAGTTTAGCTTTTTCCTCTTGTTGCTTATCAAATGTTTTCATATCGCGTTCGTACGTCTTGGCCTTTTCATCCAAGTAAGCACTATAATTACCTACAAAACGTTTCACTTTGTGACGGGAAACTTCATATACAAAGTTCACGACTTGATCAAGGAAGTAACGGTCATGCGAAACGATAAGTATCGCACCAGGATATCCTTGAAGATAACGCTCCAGCCAACTGAGCGTATCGATGTCCAAATGGTTCGTCGGCTCATCAAGAATCAGTAAATCTGGCTTTGTTAATAATAATTTAGCCAATGCCAGTCGAGTTTTTTGACCACCCGATAGCGATTGAATTGGTTTTGTGTATTCTTCAGGGAAGAATTGCATTCCGTGAAGGACGGAACGGGTATCCGCTTCATACTGATAGCCACCGGAGTCTTTGAATGCCACTTGTTTATTGTCATAGTCAGACATGATACGCGCATAAGACTCAGCGTTTTCATATACTTCGGGATTCGCCATTTGCTGTTCCAGGGAACGCAATTCTCTTTCAGCAGCCCGGTGATGCTCAAAAATGGTCATCATTTCGTCCCAAATGGATAAGTCGGAGTCAATGCCTGCATGTTGTTCCATATAACCGACTTTTGTGCCTTTAGGAATGATGATTTCTCCAGAGTCATACGACATTTCACCTGCAATGATTTTCAGGAGTGTCGACTTTCCGGCACCGTTTCGTCCGACTAAAGCCACACGGTCACGATGGTTGATTTCAAGTTTGACACCGCTTAATATTTCATCGACGACAAACGATTTATATAATTGATTCACTTGTAAGACAATCATGAATTCCACCTCAGTTCTCACTTAGTTTAATGGATGCCAGGAACTCATGCAACGACTGAACTTTACTTCTCTCATCTACTCATGTAAGATGAAAGCGATTTCGCTTGAATGCAGGAGGAACGGCATGAAACAAGAACCGCTTAAAATTCCACAAGCTACAACTAAAAGATTACCTCTCTATTACCGATTCATCCAAAACTTCTCGAACGCAGGGAAGAAAAGGGTATCTTCACAGGAACTGAGTGAAGCGATGAAAATAGATTCAGCAACTATTCGCCGGGACTTTTCACATTTTGGTGCGTTAGGCAAAAAAGGTTACGGTTATGATGTGCCAAATCTGTTGGCATTTTTCCGTCAAACACTCGATCAGGATGAAGAAACGAATGTCGCATTAATAGGTGTAGGTAGTTTAGGGACGGCATTTCTGAAATACAACTTCCATAAAAATCATAACACCCGAATTGTAGTGGCATTTGATACAAGTGCAACGGAAGATGGGATGATGCTTAGTGACATCCCGATCTTCGAGCCAAGCAAGCTAGAAGAAAAAATACAGGAATACGGAATCGAACTCGTGATTTTAACCGTGCCTTCAAGAGCAGCGCAGGAAGTAACGGACCGATTAACGAAAACATCCGTAAAAGGGATTTTGAACTTCACGCCGATTCGTCTGACTGTCCCTGATACGATACGTGTTCATACCATTGATTTGTCAGTAGAGCTGCAAACACTGATTTACTTCATTAAACAGGATGAAGAAACGTTCACACATAATTCATAGAAGCAAATAGCAAACTAAGCAAAAATGCGTTAAAATAAATATAGACACGAGGAGGTGCCTATCATGCCTACAGGTCCATTGAGTATTTTATTGATTGTGGTAGTGGCTTTACTTGTATTCGGTCCGAAAAAGCTTCCTGAACTGGGACGAGCATTCGGCAGTTCGCTTCGCGAATTCAAAAATGCAACAAGAGGTCTAGTCGATGACGACGAAGATGACGATCATAATAAGAAGAAAAAGATAGAAGAAGATAAGTAAGTACGTTAGGGTGTTTTTCTGATGGAAGAAAGAGACATGACTACAGTTGAACATATTATTGAATTAAGAAAACGACTGATGATAATCGTCGTTTTCTTTGTTATAGCAGTGATCATCAGCTATTTCCTGGCTGGCCCACTGATAGAATTTTTGCAGGTAAGTGAAGAAGCACGCAACATAACATTGAATGCATTTAAAATTACGGATCCATTTAAAATATTAATTTCCGTAATGATGGTTTTGGCAATAGTCATGACATCCCCACTCATTTTATATCAAATTTGGGCATTCATTTCTCCAGGACTCTATCAAAAAGAGCGAACGGCAACTCTTAGCTACATTCCGTTTATCTTTTTGTTATTTATAGCAGGGGTTTCATTTTCCTACTATGTCGTATTCCCATTTGTCATCCATTTCATGGCTGACTTATCAGCTGATCTGAACATTGTACAGACAATCGGGATCAATGAATACTTCGAATTCCTGTTTCAATTGACCATTCCATTCGGTTTTGTTTTCCAAATGCCGGTTATCTTGCTGTTCCTGACACGATTAGGGATTTTGACACCGATGATGCTGACCAAGTATCGCAAGTATATTTACCTTGTGCTTGTGGTGGTTGCGGATATTTTAACGCCACCAGATATTATGTCGCACGTTTTGGTTACACTTCCTCTCATCGTGCTGTTTGAATTCAGCATTGTCATAGCCAAAATAGGCTATCGCAAATATATAAAGGCAGAAGCTCTTCAAAAAATCGAAGAAGCGAAACGCCAAAATGAAAGCCTTCCACCTCTATAATGGTGGAAGGCTTTTTGCTTTTAGTGCTTTTCTTATTGTGAATTGGATAGTGATTCTAAATACTTTTGATAGCGTTCAATGTTCTCCATATTTAATTGAATCAATACGACAAACCCATTCAACAGCATATGGGAGATGATCGAAGTCAAAATTCGTCTAGTTTTATAGTATAAAAATGCGAATATAAATCCTGACACGGCATAGAGTAAAAGGTGTGTGAAATCAAAATGGATAATCGCAAATACGATGGCACTCACTGCACCTGCAATGAAGAAATTTGTTTTTTGGACAAGGTTTCCGAAAATGACCCGTCTGAAAATCAGTTCTTCAAGAATAGGGGCAAACAAGGCAATCGCAAAAATCGCCATTGGCACTGCTTCGGCAATTTGTATTAGTGAAGCGGTATTTTCGGATTCCTGCTCGATGCCAAAGGATTGTTCAATAAGCGAGGCAATGGCTTGTCCGAAGAGAACCATAAAGAAACCGGCAATTCCCCAAAGAATCGAAGCGGGGACAGAACTCTTTTTACCCTTTAAGTGATTTAAAAAAGCACCATCTTTACGAATGATTAGTAAAACAATAAGTGTGGCCACTGCCATGCTCAGGAACACCCACCAGCCACTTGCTAACAACTTGGCTTGCTCGATTGTCATGCCTTCCTGACCTTTCAAATAGCTGAAAATGAGGGGAGCAAATAAGGCGCCAGACAGTTGCATTACGATGTAAACCAATATGAGATAAAACGCTGTTTTGTTATTTTTCACAGATAGTTTCCTTTCATCAAAAGAAGTTCTCTTCCTATTGTATTGTTTTTCGTGAGTCCTCGCAAAGAATACAAAAAATCTGTATGTTCCCACTTGCAAAAATGTGAGTGATTCATTATGATAGGAATTGTGTTAGCACTCAAGGAGAGAGAGTGCTAATAAAATAATTACTACCATTCAAGGAGGTTGTTTCACTTGTTAAAACCATTAGGCGATCGTATTGTAATCGAATTAATCGAAGCTGAGGAAAAAACTGCATTCGGTATCGTACTTCCAGACTCTGCTAAAGAGAAGCCGCAGGAAGGCAAAGTAGTTGCTGTAGGAACTGGTCGTGTACTGGATAACGGCACACGTGTTGAGTTGGATGTAAAAGAAGGCGACAAAATCATCTTCTCTAAATACGCAGGTACTGAAGTGAAATTTGAAGGTAATGAATTCTTGATTTTACGTGAAAATGATATTTTAGCAATTGTAGGCTAATACTTAAACATATTTTAGGAGGGTTTACAAAATGGCAAAAGAAATTAAATTCAGTGAAGACGCACGCAGTTTGATGCTTCGTGGTGTAGATAAATTGGCGGATGCTGTAAAAGTAACGCTTGGACCAAAAGGACGTAACGTCGTTCTTGAGAAAAAATTCGGTTCACCACTTATTACTAACGATGGTGTAACGATTGCAAAAGAGATCGAACTTGAAGATCCATTTGAAAACATGGGAGCTAAGCTTGTAGCTGAAGTTGCTTCTAAAACAAATGAAATCGCAGGTGACGGTACAACTACGGCAACAGTTCTTGCACAAGCGATGATTCGCGAAGGCTTGAAAAACGTAACAGCTGGCGCTAACCCAGTCGGTATCCGTAAAGGTATCGAAAAAGCGGTTGCTGCTGCAGTTACTGAGTTAAAAGAAATCTCTAAAGAAATCGAAGGCAAAGAATCGATTGCTCAAGTAGCATCTATTTCTGCTGCTGACGAAGAAGTTGGTCAATTGATTGCGGAAGCAATGGAACGCGTTGGAAACGATGGCGTTATCACAATTGAAGAATCTAAAGGATTCACAACTGAGCTTGATGTAGTGGAAGGTATGCAGTTTGATCGCGGATATGCATCTCCATACATGGTTACGGATTCAGAGAAAATGGAAGCTATTTTAGAAAATCCATATATCTTGATCACGGACAAAAAAATCACAAGCATTCAAGAGATTCTTCCAGTATTAGAACAAGTGGTTCAACAAGGTAAACCATTGATCTTGATTGCTGAAGACGTTGAAGGCGAAGCTTTAGCTACATTAGTAGTGAACAAATTACGTGGCACATTCAATGCAGTTGCTGTAAAAGCACCTGGATTCGGCGACCGTCGTAAAGCTATGTTGGAAGACATCGCGGTTCTTACAGGTGGCGAAGTAATCACTGAAGAACTTGGTTTAGACTTGAAGTCTGCTAACATCACTCAATTAGGTCGCGCAGCGAAAGTTGTGGTAACGAAAGAAAACACAACAATCGTTGAAGGTGCTGGCCAACCAGAAAAAATTTCGGGTCGCGTAAGCCAAATCCGTTCACAATTAGAAGATACTACTTCTGAATTCGATAAAGAAAAATTACAAGAACGTTTAGCAAAACTTTCAGGTGGTGTTGCCGTGATTAAAGTCGGTGCAGCAACTGAAACAGAACTAAAAGAGCGCAAACTTCGCATTGAAGATGCACTGAACTCTACACGTGCGGCTGTTGAAGAAGGTATCGTTTCTGGTGGTGGTACTGCACTAGTTAACGTCTACAACAAAGTTGTGGAAGTAACTTCTGATGCAACAGGTGACGTTGCAACTGGTGTGAAAATTGTTCTTCGTGCTCTTGAAGAGCCAGTTCGTCAAATCGCAAACAACGCAGGTCTTGAAGGTTCAATCATTGTGGATCGTTTGAAACGTGAAGAAATCGGTATTGGTTTCAACGCAGCAAACGGCGAATGGGTGAACATGATGGAAGCGGGTATCGTGGATCCAACTAAAGTTACTCGTTCTGCACTTCAAAACGCAGCATCTGTAGCAGCCATGTTCCTAACTACTGAAGCAGTAGTAGCGGAAATCCCAGACAAAAATGCAGGCGGCGGCATGCCTGACATGGGCGGAATGGGCGGCATGATGTAACTTGCCCTTCCAGCCCTTGATATATAAGGGTTTGTATGTAAGGTGAGAGTGAAATGCTAACATTTTGCTAAAATATAGGATTTTAATCGAGGCTTCTCATGAGTTCAGCGAACTTTTGGGAAGCTTCTTTTATATATATGTAAAATAAGACAGGAAAGACAATCCTAAAGAGAGTAAAGAAAGTGAAACCGAATGGTTCAAATGGCCTTCAACAGATTCAGGTGGAAGAATATTACATAAGTAGATTAGGAACATACCGTTTATTACAGAATTAAATAAGGGAAAATTAGAGGAATTGAGATGAAAAATCTTAATCCCTCTTTTTTTAATTGTCTGATTTATGAAGAATTGCTACGGATGTTCTTTAAAGAGATTTCAAAGCATCTGCAAAAACGGTCTGTTTCTAAGGCTCTATGAAAACCCAATTCTATATAATGATTATAAAAAACAGATACAAAGCAAATTATAAATCTGACTTTGCGTTCCTATATCTGTTTGGGGTTATGCCGGTACATTTTTTAAATACTGTTTGAAAATGACTTTGCGAGGAAAAAGCCAGATGTAATGCAATTTCAGCATTACTTTTGTTAGTAAACTGCAGTAAGCGCTGAGATTCTAAAATTTTTTCTTGCAAAATATATTGTGTTAAGGTAATACCGGTTTGCTTATGAAACTGATTACTCAAGCGGGAGCGTGATATTCCGAATTCGGCAGCTATTTCTTCAATCTTGATATTGTTAAACAAATTTATGGAAACATAATTTGCACATTTTAAAAATAATTTAGAAGAGCTATTGCAATTATATTTCACCTGTTTTGTACGTTCGGCAAACTCTAATAACATTTGCTTGATTAATGGGTATATGGATGCAGCATTGCGAAGCATTTCCAACTTTTGAATATACAAATCAGATAAATGGAATGCAGTCTGGACATTTAATCCCCCTTCGATTGAGGCCCGAGAAGCTACGGTCGCGCAAGAAATTCCCATGTTCTTAAGTTGGCGCAAGGTATCATTGGCCATTGTTCCGGCCTTTATTTTTGGAAAGGCACTGAATAATTCTTTTAAAGCGTCAGGCTGACCATTTTTTATATAGAACAATAGCATTTTTTCATTTTGATAGTTATCGATAAAAAGAGTACTGGATTCTTTTTCACCAGAAAAAAATAATGTATTCTGCATACTGCTATTCATAATATCATCTTGATGATTTTCTGATTTTGTTTCTACAAATACGTCTTCTACAAAAAGTGGATTCTTATTGATAGTGGAAGCAATAAAGGAAAGGAGCCATCCTATACGTTCGGCAGAAATAGAGGGGGCGCACTTCAGTTTACCAATATATTCTTCATGATATTTTTCTTTTACATCCAATAAAAATAAAAGGTTATCTAATTTATTTTTGTCATTCGTTAAAATGGAAGATGGACCTATCACAATTCGATAATCATCATCCAATGAAACATAACCATAAAATTGAAACAGATCGGTAGTAATGATACCGGCAATATGCTCAGACTGTAGCATGTTTTTCTCATAAAGCAGAAAAGGATCCGGATTCATGGGATATATCGAGTAGTAGTAGACTTGATTTTCTCTTTGGTAAAGTCTGACAGAAGCACTTGTGGATTTGGCAAGTGCTTTACTTAAATATCTTAATTCATTTAAATTCATGTTTATTACCCACTTTCTAAAGGGGCGTGCCTTTTATATAATTTTGAAAACAAATTTGAAATACAAGTATTACTTTATCGTATAAAATTTAATTATTCAAAAAATATATCGCGCGCATAAGGGATGGAGTTAGCATGGAAAAAGTCAATCGTACGTTAAAAAGTGTTTTACCAAGAGCAAAGGAACTTGTGAAGAAGATGTCTCTTGAAGAAAAAGCCAGTCTTTGTTCGGGAAAGAATTTCTGGAATACAAAAGAAATAGAACGTCTTGGAATAAAATCAATGATGGTAACGGATGGTCCCCACGGTTTACGTAAACAGGCAGGAGATTCCGATCACTTGGGTATTAATAATTCGGTATCAGCTACTTGTTTCCCTACGGCTGTAGCAACAGCCTGCAGCTTTGACCGTGATTTATTATATGAAATGGGTATTGCACTTGGAGAGGAATGTGTACAAGAGGAGGTTGCTGTGATTCTGGGACCGGGAGCCAATATAAAGCGCAGTCCGCTTTGTGGCCGTAACTTTGAATACTTTTCAGAAGATCCGCTTCTGACTGGAGAAATGGCTGCTGCACTCATTGGTGGGATACAGAGTAAAAACATAGGTACCAGCCTGAAGCATTATCTTGCGAACAATCAGGAAAAAGCGCGTCTTATCTCAAATTCGGTAATTGATGAGCGGGCATTGAGAGAAATATATCTTACCGGATTTGAAATAGCGATAAAGAAAGCGCAACCTTGGACATTGATGTGTTCATATAATAAGATAAACGACATTTATGCTTCTGGACACAAACTTCTTATGACAGACATTCCTCGCGGTGAATGGGGATTTGAGGGAGCCATAGTAACGGACTGGGGAGCTATGAATGACAGGGTTGAAGGTATCCAGGCGGGACTTGATTTGGAGATGCCAGCTTTTGATGGAGCTTCGGACCGATTGATTGTTGATGCGGTTCGAGCAGGGAAATTGGACGAAAAACTTGTTGATCTTAGTGCTGTGCGAATGACGGCTATCGCACTACAGGCAGAGAAAACACAGGCAACACCTTATGATGCAGAAGCACATAATGAATTGGCACGACGTGTTGCACGTGAAAGTGCAGTGTTGTTGAAGTTAGGAAATGTACTACCGGTAGATAAAAATAAGAAGATTGCTTTAATAGGTGAATTTGCCAAGGTTCCCCGTTATCAAGGGGCAGGAAGCTCAAAGATATCTCCAACCCGGAACACTTCCGTAACTGATGCCTTTGATGCGGAAAATATAAGCTATTCTTTTGCACCAGGTTATTCGGCCACAAGTGAAGAACCGAATGAAGCTTTGATTACCGAAGCACTTGGAGTAGCAAAAGAAGCGGATGTGATATTTGCTTTTGTTGGATTACCGGATAGCTATGAAAGCGAGGGGTTTGACCGTACTCATTTAAATATGCCAAAAGCACACACTAGATTGATAGATGAACTGGTTGCTACCGGACAAAAGATAGTGGCTGTCATAAGTGCAGGGGGAGTTGTAAATATTCCGTGGCGTGACAAAGTTGATTCAATACTTTTGATGAATCTTTCGGGACAAAACAGTGGTTACGCCGCATATGATTTGCTTTTTGGGGATTATTCTCCAAGTGGTAAACTAGCAGAAACCTATCCGTTAACACTTACTGAAACCCCTAGTATTGCTCATTTTGGCACAGGAGGCAATATTGAATACCGGGAAAGTATCTATGTGGGATATCGTTACTATGATAAAGCGCAAAAACAGGTGATGTATCCGTTTGGGCACGGACTTTCCTATACAACATTTACCTATTCGGGATTAAAGCTTAGTGCAATGAAGATTGGAGACAGAGATACACTTCAAGTAGAGGTGGTCGTTACCAATACCGGAAAGCAGGCTGGAAAGGAAATTGTTCAGTTGTATATTTCAGCACCCGAAAGTACTATATATAAACCTATGCGTGAACTTAGAGATTTTGCAAAAGTGGAATTGCAGATGAATGAAAGTAAGACGGTTACATTTACATTGGAAAGGCGTGCATTTGCTTACTTTAATATTAATGTAAAAGACTGGTTTGTGGAAAGCGGCGATTATAAGATTGAAATTGGTGCATCGTCAAGAGATATACGATTGAATGATACGGTTACTGTTGATAGCAGTCAAGAGGGAGCGATACCTGATTATCGTACAGCAGCACCGGGCTATTACAATCTTTTACAACCAGGAACTTATGATGTCCCAAAGGAACAATTTGAGGAAGTTTTAGGAAGAAAAGTACCGGAAGAGCGTTTCCTAAGACCCTTTACGCCCAATTCTACGCTAGGAGATATCAGAGTTCACTGGATTGGACGTATGATGAATAAGCAAGTAGAAAAGTCGACAATGAAAATGTTCGCAGGGGACGAGGGTGATTCAAGTGACATTGTGAAGATGATACAGGAAATGGCAGTAGATATGCCACTGCGTCAGCTGGGTATGTTGTCACAAGGTTCGTTATCAGTTAAAAGGATTGAGGGACTCATAGATATAATGAATGGACATATTCTAAAGGGAATCCGTGGATTGATGAAAAATAGGTGAAAAAGCGTGGTGTATAGTTATGGAAAGAAGGTACTCAAAAGAATTATTAGATAAGCTTGTTGAACGTGAAGAAACCATTATGCTGAAGGGTGTAGAGGTTCTAGTTAAAAACTTGCCAGACAGTGATGAAAAAGGTGCAATGGATCCACGTCTGTATAAAGATATGAAAAATCAGCTTTTATTAATGAAATATATGCCCAAATTTTTAATGAAGATGGACATTTCACCAAAAGGAATTAAAAGGCTTCGGAAAATGTTTAATGGGATAAAAAGTAATCCTATCGTTCAAAAGAATATTGAAATAGAACATAGACATGTGACAGGAGAAGATGGGAATCAGATTCCGATAAGAATTTATACATCAGAAACAATGAGAAAAAATGCCCCGGTTTTATATTTCATCCATGGTGGAGGATTCTTTGGAGGTACTCCTGATGTTGTAGAGGAGTTTGTTAAGTTAATAGTAGAGAATACAGATATCCTTGCAGTGTCAGTTGATTATAGGCTTGCGCCAGAGAATCCATACCCAGCAGGTCATAAAGATTGTTATTCTACTTTACAATGGATTTATAATAATGCAGAAAGTTTAGGTGGGGATAGGGGTAATATTTTTGTTGCAGGGGATAGTGCAGGAGGTAATTTAACACAATATTGTACAACCAGGGATATGGAAGATGGATTAGGAATGGTAAAGGGACAACTGTTACTTTATCCGACAGTAAACATGGCTGGAATTGAAGATGAGCATTACAAATGGAGCATTGATGAATATGAGATGTCGCCTAAACATAGATCAGGTATTAAAATGATGTTAGACATGTTTGGCTCACTAGAATCATTAGGGAATATATTAGGGACTACAGAAATAGATAATGAATATTTAACGCCATATAAGAGAAATCCTAAGGGCTTACCGCCAACCTTTATTACAGTAGGTGAACATGATTATCTCAAGGTAGAAAGCCTAGCCTATGCAGTAAAGTTGGCAAAGGCAGGGGTAGAAACGAAAACGGTTTTATATAAAGGTCTTGGACATGCGTATGCTGATAATGTAGGAGTCTATCCTCAAAGTGAGGATTGTGCAATTGAAATGGGTAAATTTATTTTAGAAAATTCAAAGTAAAAGGACAGGGATATTCGGCAGAAGAAATAAAGAATGGCTAATTAAATTTATTCTTTTACAGTATTCATATTATTGAGAACTTTGTTATGAACTTCAATTTTTTTTATAAACCCTAAATGCTAACATTTTGCTAACGCAATCCAGTGAAAAATAGTAAATTCTCGTTAAAGATGTTACAGCTCAGATTTCTCAAAATATTGATATACCGCACTTTTCGCACAAAAGGAACTTCCACCCGGACGTTCCTTTTATTTCGCTCTCAGAATATTAAATGCAGCATAAGCAGCGTTGTTTTTTATGTAAATCAAAAGAATTGAGTTTAGATTTAGATTTAATGCCCATAATAATCTAATAAAACAATTCAAAGGATGATATTGTGATTTATATATATAATGACTATGGTGGAACTCATACTACAGCTCTGGCAGCTGCATATCATTTAAAAGAAATTATCCAATCAGAACGAGAACTGACAAAAGAAGAAATATTAAGTGTAAACTATTTCAATAAGTTAACTAAAAAGGATTTTGGAAACATCATTTTCCATGGGATAGATGAAAATGGAGACCCAGTGTATACAATAGGTCGGAAATCTTCCAAACTTGTTGTTCCAGCAATGAAAAATTTAATTTTATTGATTCAAAGTAAACATCAATTTCATGAACAAATAATCTTCTCCAATACATCACCAACTGTACCATTAGCGATGTCGATTGGGGGTTTTTTTTCTAGAGGATTAAAAATTGATTTTATTGGTGTGCCATTATTAGTTATTGGTGCAAAACAATGTTGTGATAATATTTTTCGGTTGGTAGAAAATACAAAACAAATAGCCCAAAACAATAAGGATGAAGTGATTATTTTAGAAAATAACGAATTTAAGTAATACTTTTTAATTCATTTATTTCTGTTATAAAAAAATTCTTTAACATGTCAGAGATTGTTGGTTTACAGTAGGAACATTATGCGCAACATTGTTAACACAGATTGAGGTGTGTTTTTTATGCTCATTATTAAAAGGAATTTTCAACAATTCACCACGAGACATCTTAAGCTAGGTAGAAGAGCAGCGGATATTGTAATTTTGCTACATAGTGTATATGATTAGAGGCTTCACATAAATTGTTCAAATTTATGTGAAGTCTCTTTTTTATTTCTTTAGTTCGAATACTGATATCATTCAAGAGGGAATGCTTTTTTTCATTGTCTAAAATTAAAGGAATATTTATATAACAGCAAGAATATAATTGAAAAGGATAATAATTTATTGTAAAACGATAAACATCCTGTTAAAATCAAATTGAAAATAAATAGGAGAGGTGCTTTATATGAAACGAGAAACACTCTTTTTAAAGGTAGTTATTTTTCTTATGGGAATTCCGATTCTTGCTTTATGTATATTTGTGTTGCCTGAGTTCGCTGACCTTTACACAGAATTCGAAAATAGGCTGGCTTATTTGCAATATCCTGTTTTAATATGTATGTATGCATCGGCGATCCCGTTTTTCTTCGCTCTGTATCAGGCATTAAGACTTTTAAGTTATATTGACAAGAACGAAGCTTTCTCGGAATTATCTGTAAAGGCTTTAAAGAATATAAAATACTGTGCAATGACAATCAGTATCTTATATGTGGCAGTATTGCCAGCCATATTTCTTGTAGCAGATGCAGACGATGCCCCTGGACTCATAGTAATCGGAATGGTCATTATTTTTGCTTCAATTGTGATTGCAGTCTTTGCTGCTGTTCTTCAAAAGATATTAATAAATGCCATAAATATAAAATCAGAAAATGATTTAACGGTCTGAGGTGAGTAAAATGGCGATTATAATCAATATTGATGTGATGTTGGCTAAAAGAAAAATGAGCGTAACAGAGCTGTCGGAGAGGGTTGGAATCACAATGGCTAACCTTTCTATATTGAAAAATGGAAAGGCAAAAGCAATTCGATTATCAACTTTAGAAGCTATTTGTAAGGCTTTGGACTGTCAGCCTGGGGATATTTTAGAATACAAAAGTGACATAGACACACTGGGATAATAAGATTAGAAAACAAATTTAATCAACTAACGAGATGCGTTGATCCAAGAAGGATTAACGTATTTTTTGTTGAACTTATTTAACTAACGGGGCAGGTTAGTGTAAAAAGTAGTAGTTTCTTTTGGTACCCTTAACAGAGGATGATGGATATGTTTTTCTGTAATAAAGAAGATGTTAAGATTGAATATTCAATGGAAGAATTTTCAAAGGTAAGAGCAATGCATTAAACATTCCAATAAAAGAAAACTTGCATTTAAAACAGATGATTGAACCTAATAATTCTATTAAGAAAATGATAGTGTAAAAAGGTTTTAAGGAGATAGGTGATTAAATGAAAGACAAATACAAATTAAAAGACCCTTCAAAAAAATATATTGAAGTAGTAGAACAAGCTAATTCTTTGTACGGTTTGTTTTCGAGGAAGAAAAAATTAAGAGCGATAGAGTTTTTAAAAAGTAAATTAAATGACGAAGATTTCGAAGTAGAGGAATTAGCTAGTGGATTTATATTCATAGGCTATTTATATCAAGAAATTAAAGAATATGAATCTGCAGCATTTTACTTTAGTAAAGGTTACAGCTTAGGTAAAGACGTCCTATTTCCTTATAACTCTGAATTAAAAAAAGTATTAAAAACTTTTCTAAAAGCAAGTCGAAAAGATTTATATGATTATTGGCGTTCAGATTTTTTAAAGCGAATTCTTTACGACAAAAAATTCAACAAATTGATGAATTCATAACTCCTCTACTCCTCTTATTAAACTAACGGGTGCTTTAGTTGAATAAGAAAAAAGAAAAAAGCTAACGTCTGAGAAAAGACGTTAGCTTTCAGTATTTATAGGTATGCTCCGCATTTACCGTTTTAACGCAAATAACCCACCATTCCTGTAACGCCCAAAACCCTTGAAGTATAAAGGTTTTAGGCGTTTTTTGTTTAGGTGTTAAGGTTATAGAAAGAAGGATTAACGTATTTTTTGTTGAACTAATTGAACTAAAGGGGCTCCTGTGTGCAGCAAAAGATTAGAGGATACAGTATGTACTGTATCCTCTTTTCTACAAAAGAATCTGGAATTGAGGGAATAACGACTTATTGATCTAAATCTAAACTTCTTTAGTTAAATCATACTTTAACAATTGTCGATGGTCATAAAATTTCTCGAAAATAATACCCATTAAATAGAAAAATAATAAACCAAAACATATGTGAATGAGTGTAAATTTAACTCCAAATGAAGCAAATTCATATATAATAACTGGTAATTTTGCGGTTGTCCAAACTCCTAAAAAAAATACAATGTACCGTATACCTGCCCCTTTTTTTAATAAAAGTGCCGCAATTGGAAAAGCTACGTAGAGGGGACCAGCTGCAATTACTCCTAATAATAGGGAGAACAAAATGCCATAGATGCCGGATTTTTCTCCCATATATTTAATTAGTGTTTCTTTCTCCACCCATTTGTCAAGCAAGCCTACGAATATTAAGACAGGAGGGAGTAGAATCAGCATATCTAAAATGCTTTTTCCTGTTAATTGAAATGCGTTCCATCCCACCGATTGGTTTATAAAAGTAAGGATAATTAGCCCAAATAATAAAATCAAAAAGAAACGATATCTTTTTAATATATTCATACCATCACCAGCCAAATAATATATGAAAATATTAGAGACATTAACAATGCAGATGCGTTGCGAGAATAGGCAAAGCTATGCCCAAATATCTTTTGCTCCATAGGTAAAGTTGTGATTCCTACGGACATTAATGTAGACATTAATACAGCTACTTGAGGTAGTCCAGCACCATTTTGGACTAACGTATGTCCAAGAGGAAATACAACAAAGCTTGGAACTAGTGCAATAGATCCAATTAATGTCGAATAAATAATACCTATCAATCCAGATTTTTCTCCAATGATTGACGAAATTAAGGATGGCGTTAAAATAGATAGAGATAGTCCAACAAAAAGCATAATTGATAACATGTCAGGAATAATATTACGAAAGCTTTTCCATGACTTAAATAGAGCATCTTTTGTTTTATTTCGATCTTTTATAAAAGAAATACTGATAAGAATAATAGCTATACCGTAAAGGATAGCACCATTAATCATGATTAGACTCCCTCCATTTTTTGTATTTATTTAAGAAAAATGATAAATTCTTAATTTTATCTTCGATATCTATTTGAAAATCTTCTAATTTTCTTTTTCCAACTGTAGTAATTTTGTACATTTTCATCGGCTTATCTTGATTAGATGTGTCCAAATAAGACTCAACAGCACCTTCTTTCTCTAATGTTTTTAATGTGCGATATAAGATGGCACTATCTATTGGATTGAGGGGAAGCTCTTCTGCACATTTTTGCAGAAGTTTCCCTCCATAACTATCTCCCTCTGTTAAAAACAGCAAAAGAAATGCACCTGTATGTCTCCCTGTATGTTTCATGAAATAATAACCTCCTAATTTAAATGTGAATTTTTTTCCAACAACTATTACTGTTAATAACAGTATACTGTCAAAAACAGTAATATGTTACCGAAAGTATGTTCTTTTTTAAAAAATTTTGAGGGAGCGCAGAATCAACTCGAAACAAGTAGGGCACTCACAATAATACGGCGACAGTTAGTTTCAAGAAAATTTTGTAACTTTGTTATAAAATTACTGTCTAATTAAAAGGGGGACGGAGGGGGGAGAAAAAGGTGGAGGTGATTCTTAAATTTAAGAATGGTGACCGAATTGCTCTCCCTGTTGCAAGCTCAGGATATTGGGATATAGTCATTCATTTAAAAGAAGTTAATGAAAAAGATTCACCATTCGAAGTTGTTTTGGGGAATGGAGAAATCTACGAAAGTAGTGGTAAAGAGCTGATTTCAGTTGAATTGACATTCTAATAAAATGTTTTAAAATTCAGAATGTCCATAGGGCATTTTTTTGTTTTCGCATAAAACGTACAATAGACATGAAAAAGCATCAGCTGCCGAAACGATTCTGAGTTGTTTCGGCAACAGATGCTTTTTGTTTATCGTTATTTAGCTGACCATTCAGTATGGAATACGCCATCTTTGTCTGTACGTTGGTAGGTATGTGCACCAAAGTAATCGCGCTGTGCTTGGATAAGATTGGCTGGCAATGTCTCAGTACGATAGCTATCATAGTAAGCTAATGCACTTGAGAAAGCAGGCGTTGGAATGCCTTGTTGAATTGCTAAGCCTAGTACTTCGCGAAGGGAACTCTGATATTCTCCTACGATTTCTTGGAAGTACGGATCAACTAATAGGTTAGGCAAGTCGCTGTTCTTGTCAAAAGCTTCTTTAATCTTTTGTAAGAACTGTGCACGAATGATACAACCTCCGCGGAAAATCATAGCTACATCCCCATAAGGAATGTTCCAACCATACTCCTCGGATGCTGCACGCATTTGGGCAAATCCTTGTGCATATGAACAAATTTTGCTCATATACAAAGCTTTACGAATCGCTTCAATCAATTCTTTTGAATTCCCTGCATACACTTTCGACTCAGGGCCTTTAAGTATTTTGCTTGCTGCAACGCGCTCTTCCTTAACAGAAGAAATAAATCGAGCAAATACGGACTCTGTAACGATCGGGAGAGAAACACCCAAATCCAGAGCATTTTGACTTGTCCATTTTCCTGTCCCTTTTTGCCCGGCAACATCTAAAATCTGATCAACGAGTGGATTTCCGCTTTCTTCATCGATCTTAGTGAAAATGTCCGCAGTGATTTCGATAAGATAGCTATCAAGCTCGCCTTTGTTCCACTCGGCAAATATCTCATGCAAATCCTGAGTTGAAAGACCAAGAGCATGTTTCATGATGAAATAAGCTTCAGAGATCAGTTGCATATCTCCATACTCAATTCCGTTATGAACCATCTTCACATAATGTCCTGCCCCATCCGGTCCCATATAGGTACTGCAAGGAGTTCCATCTACTTTAGCAGAAATGGCATTAAGAATTGGTTCAACCTGTTCATAAGCTTCTTTCGAGCCGCCTGGCATAATAGAAGGGCCGTTACGAGCTCCTTCTTCTCCACCCGAAACTCCGGCACCAATGAAATGTAGACCTACTTCTTTTAAGTTAGCTGTACGTCTATTCGTGTCTTCAAAGAATGAATTTCCGCCGTCCATAATAATATCGCCTTGTTGAAGGTGAGGGATAAGAGATTCAATGACCGTATCCGTTGTATCTCCAGCTTTAACCATCAATAATATTTTGCGTGGTGTTTCTAAAGAAGCGACGAAATCTTCTATGCTGTAAGTACCGTGAATATTTTTATCTTTCGCTTCTTTGTTGGATAATTCTTCTGTTCTATCTGTCCAGTAATCATAGACAGATACCGAAAAGCCTTTACTTTCCATATTGAGCGCAAGATTCAATCCCATCACGCCTAAACCAATAACACCGATTTGTTGTTTCTTCATATCCTTACCTCATTCCTTTTAACCTAATATGGATAGGCGGTTCTCTAGTTCTTCTTTTTCTTTTTCGAAACCATCTTTGCCAAGTAATGCAAACATATTATTCTTGTAAGCTTCAACTCCTGGCTGGTCAAATGGATTTACACCGAGTAAAGTTCCACTTATTGCACAAGCTTTTTCGAAGAAATAGACCATTTCCCCAAAGGTGAATTCATTGAGTTCGTCTAGCTCTATTAACAAGTTTGGAACACCTCCATCGATGTGAGCGAGGGTAGTTCCGAGTGCTGCCTTTTTGTTCACTTCATCCATTGTTTTTCCAGTTAAGAAATTCAGACCATCCATATTGTCGACGTCCTCTTGAATGATACGTTCGATTGAAGAATTTTTTACCTGTAGGACTGTTTCTATGAAAAGACGTCGCCCTTCTTGAACATACTGGCCCATCGAATGTAAATCCGTTGAGAAGTTAACTGAAGCTGGGAAGAGACCTTTTTCATCTTTCCCTTCACTTTCTCCGAAAAGCTGTTTCCACCATTCCGCTACAAAGTGCAGACGAGGCTCATAGCTTACAAACAATTCTATTGATTTTCCTTTATTATAGAAAATATTTCTTACTGCGGCATATTGGTAACTTTCATTTGTAGCAAGAACGGGATCATTATATTTGTGGTATGCAGCTTTTGCTCCATCCATCACTTGGTCAATATTAAGACCAGCTACTGCGATTGGCAGTAAACCAACAGGCGTCAGAACTGAGTAACGTCCCCCTATGTTGTCAGGAATAACAAATGTTTCGTAACCTTCTTCGACCGCAAGCTTCCGAAGAGCACCCTTGCTCTGATCGGTAGTCACATAAATTCGATTCTTTGCCTCTTCTTTCCCATACTTCTTCTCCATAAATGTGCGGAAAATACGGAATGCTAACGCAGGCTCTGTAGTTGTCCCTGATTTGGAAATAATATTAATAGAAATGTCTTTTCCCTCTAACACTTGTAGTAAATGTTCGATGTAGGTCGAGCTAATATTATGTCCAGCAAAATATATTTGTGTATTCTCTTTGACTTGATTATGAAACGTATGTGCTAAAGCCTCTATGGCTGCCTTAGACCCTAGATAAGAGCCACCAATACCAATAACTATCAGCGCGTCTGACTGTTGTTGAATTCGTTTAGCAGCATGCTTCACTCTGGCAAATTCCTCTTTATCGTAGGTAAGTGGCCAGTTAACCCACCCTAAGTAGTCAGAACCTGGTCCTGTTTGTTGGTGAATTTGATTATGCGATTGTTTTACAAATTCACTTAGATTTTCAAGTTCACTGTTTTTCATGAACGATAAAACATTGGTGAAATCAAATGAAACTGTCATATTTCATCACTCCTTTTGATTTTGACTTTTTTCTACCACCACTTAATTTCATCGGACAGCAATAGTTGGTTTGCCTCATCTGGACCTGTTGAGCCTGCAGGATAAGAATATAAAGGCAACAGATCCTCCTGAAATGCTACCAATAACGGTTGGATCCACTTCCATGATAATTCGACTTCTTTCCAATGGGAGAAGAAGGTTGCATTACCGAGCATTGCATCAAATAGAAGAAGTTCATATGCTTCCGGCTGACTTTCCGAATTGGTCGAGAAGTTAATCCATGCAGGTTCAAAACGATTACTAGAAGGATCTTTCATGTTCACCCGTAAAGAAATACTTTTGTTTGGACTAATCTCGAGGATTAATAAATTCGGAGTGATTCCTTGTAGCACATCTGAATCTTTCATCTTGTTCTTAAACTCAATGACAATCCGTGTTGACTTCTCATTCATTCTTTTCCCCGTGCGTATATAAAAAGGTATTCCACTCCAAGATGGATTATCAATATATAAGCGAGCCGCGAAATAAGTATCATTTTTTGAGGAACCATCAACACCAGGCTCTTCTTTATAGCCATAAACTGGAGTACCTTGAATCTCTCCGAATTCGTACTGACCGCGGACAACATCCTGGTATGCATTTTCTTTCAGGATTGGTCGAAGAGATTCAATAATTTCCATCTTTTTCACTCGAATTTCTTCTGCCGTTATTTTCTCTGGAAGGTGAATGGCTGTCATCATTACTAACTGAAGAAGATGGTTCTGAACCATATCACGAATGGCTCCTGCTCGATCGTAATAATCAGCCCGAGTTTCAACCCCAACAGTTTCACTTGCTGTAATTTGGACATTCGAAATTTGTTTACGATCTAGTAATGATTTCAGTGCTGGATTGGCCAAAACTAAGGTTTCAAGATTTTGGACCATTGGTTTTCCTAGATAGTGATCAATTCTATAGATTTCATCTTCACTGAAAGTCTTGCTCAAGTTTTTATTTAATTGTCTTGCCGTCTCTAAATCACTTCCAAATGGTTTTTCCACTATGAGACGCTTCCATCCTTTGTTTTGGCATATCCCACTTGAATTAAGATTTGACGTAATAACATCAACCAGACTTGGGGCAACAGACAAATAGAATAGTCGGTTTTGTGGAATACCTAACTCATTTTCTCTGTTTTCAATGAGCTCGTTCAAATGTTGATAGGAATCTTTGTCTGTCGCATCAAATGAACAGTACCGAAATTTGGTTAAAAAATCTTGCAAAACAGATGGTTGTGCAGCTCTTCTAGAATATGCTTGAAGCGCTTTTTCCACTTTGGACTGAAACTCTTCGTTTGAAAAATAGTTTCTGCCTAAAGCAACTATAGAAATGGTATCGGGTAATTTACCATCAAGGTATAAATTATATAAAGCAGGAAATAATTTTCGTTGTGCTAAGTCTCCTGTTGCTCCAAATAAAACAAAGGTCATGTCTTGCATAAACCATTCTTCTTGGAAATCAAGTAAACGATCTTTCAGGTCAAATCCTTCTTCGAGATTATCGTTCCTCATATTCAATTCCCTCCAACTTTTACAATCAGTATTTTCTTTAAACCATTACTGATAATCAGTTCTCAGTATACTAACTTCATTCGAATTATGTAAGTACGCGCATTAAAAACAAATAGTGTATAAAAGTATACTTTAGTTTGCTCATTAATGGAGGAATTAAAATACATAAGCGAAATTGAGTGAACAAAGAAACCTTCGAATTAACATCGTCCTCACTGCGTGCTCTTCCCAGTTCAGTTACGAATAACAACATCATTTAATAGATTCTATAGTAAAGCCATGTTTATAGAGACCAAAGCAGTTTCACTAGACAATTTCACAAATGACATGCGAGGATAGCTTTATAACTAGAAAATATATTGAATAGTGGAAGGGTTGATTAAATATGAAAATGCATGATGTAACAGGTGCAATTTATGAAGGAATGACCGTGTACAAGAACAAACCGGAAAAACAACCAAAATTAAATACAATAACAAATGGATATGTGACTGAAACTCGGCTTGATTTCGACGTACATACAGGAACACATATCGATGCCCCACTACACATGGTCACTGATGGTGATACGTTTGAAACGATTCCATTAGACAATCTTGTAGGACAGTGTAAAGTATTCGACTTAACTGAAGTGGAAAATGGAGTTTTAAAAGCGGACTTAGAAGGGTTTGACATTCAAAAGGGAGATTTTGTTTTATTAAAAACGAAAAATTCATTTGAGGAAACATTTAATTTTGATTTTATTTTTCTCGCACAAGATGGTGCAGAATATCTTTCTGAGCTAGGTATTCGAGGGATTGGAATTGATGCACTTGGAATCGAAAGAAGCCAAGAGGGGCATCCCACGCATAAAACGTTATTTGCAAATAACATCATTATAATAGAAGGACTTCGCTTAAAGGAAATTGAGCAAGGACAATATTTTATGGTGGCAGCACCATTAAAATTAATGGGTACAGACGCTTCACCTGCAAGAGTGTTGCTATTTGAAGGGCTAAAATAAGCTTCTCTATTTTTAACCATTTTGAAATTTATTATTAATTCTTGATTCGATGTATGAATGTAGTAAAGATTATATAGAGAACAATTTGGAAAAGGAAAAGGCTTTTCACCAGTTTACTGAACTAGTGGATGGCCTTTTCTTCCGTGTTGAATCTATATAAGAGGGTGAAGCACAGGAACATTTGAATTAAAGTTAATTTTTTGTGCTATCATAAGGGTGAAATAGAATGCGTGTAGCCGTGTAAACAGGCAATGTGACAGGAGGTTTATTAATGGACAATAATGATATTTTAATCAGACTAAGATATGCTCTGGATATAAAAAATAAAGATATGGTTGAGATATTTAAACTGGGTGGCATGGAATTTACAAAAGAAGAAGTGTTGCTGATTCTCACAAAATCTAAAGACGATTATTATGATGAAATTGATTATGATGATGACGAGAATGAAGAAAATATTAAATGTGATAATGTGATGATGGAGTCATTTTTAAATGGATTTGTTACGTTTAAAAGAGGAAAACAAGAGCCGAAACCAGGGCAACCTGAAAGACCTGCAATAACCAATGAAAGAGTGAATAATCTTCTTCTGAAGAAGTTGAAAATCGCACTTGAATTAACAAGTGAGGATATGCTCGACATTTTAGAAAGCGCAGGCGTCACTGTAACAAAAGGCGAGTTAGGCGCTTTATTGAGAAAAGAAGGACACAAAAATTATAAAGAATGCGGGGATAAATACGCCCGTAATTTCTTAAAAGGACTAGCTATTAAATATAGAGTGTAAGGGACCGTCGGAATGATAATAACTGAAAACGTTTATTGAGTGGATTCGAGGTAAAATCCGCCTGAATATCGATCGTCTTTTTTGTTCTGCTCAGTTTCGACTTTATAAAATAGTATGATGTCTCAATAAATTAAATCAAATTGAAAAAATGGCTCTTGGACAATCCAAGGCCATTTTTTTGTATTTTTTATTCAGGAATATAAGGAAGCTCACCTGATTTAGGAACAGTCAGTACGTGTTCTTCTACATAAGCCTTGAAGGAGCCTCTACAACAACTGGATCCTCATCACCTGCTTCTAGAACGAGCATCGGCTGCATAAGTGTTTTATATCCTTTCAATAATTATAGAATCAACAAAACTTACAGAAAACAGCAGCTGAGAATGCAATTTCAGCTGTTCTTGAACTACGATATAACGTTGTTTAATTCTCATATTCGGATATTCTTCATACACCGGAAAAACATCAAGCTGCTTTCATTGATTAACCAGGGTATGAAGAAAGGAATTTTTCGTGACTGATGGAAAAGATACTTTGATAATTTTTAATCGCATTAATTCTGTCTACTATACTTGGATCTTCATCTAAATACATTTTCATTTGATGGATTTCTTCTTTATTTTTTTGATAATGATCGTTAATTTTATATTTCGCATTCTCAAATAACGTGATTATTTCTTCATTATTGTTATTAACAGGAATGAACACGTAGTATGTGTATTCTTTTCTAATTCCTAAATATTCGCCCGAAGAATCCTTAAAATATTTATATATCATTTTAAATCCCCTATTTTTTTGACATACATATAGTATGTGTTTTTGGGGTGTATTTATTCATTGAAGGGGAGGGGGGCTAAAACTGTTAATCGATGTTTTTCAACCACTACTAAGCCTCAAGACGTAGAAGTAAACACTCCCTAGGTTCATTTTGAATACTTGATGAAAAGGCTAAACTTGATGGAATGATATAAATGATTGTGAGTAGAGAAGGGGTGAACAATTGGTGGATTATACGATAAAGGTTGAACAAGAACTGATAATTTGGAAGCGGAAAATGACAAGACAATCCGGTCTCTTAAGCCGAGTATCCAAGAATGCACAGACGAAAATCAATGGCCTTCTTCCAGAAAAATTTCATAAAGTGATGACTGAAAGCATAAAAAACATGGTGAAAGCAACGCTCGCAGGATCGAACATTACGACGAAAAAACAGTTACCAACGGAATTAAGTCTTTATGAGCGAGACGAACTATTTAAGCAAAAGCTTTCCACGTTTAGAAAAACGGCGACGATTGAAGGAGCGGGAACAGGTGCTGGGGGAATACTTCTGGGAATTGCCGACTTTCCACTGCTGTTATCAATTAAAATGAAGTTTTTGTTTGAAGCTGCATCTGTGTATGGATTTGATACAACTAAACCAGAGGAACGTCTCTTTATTCTGCATATTTTTCTGTTGGCCTTTTCAAGCGAAGAAAAACGAAAAAAACATTGAGTATTATTGAAAACTGGGAGGAACAGAAATCTTTAGTCGCAGACATGGACTGGCGAGAATTTCAACAGGAATACCGTGATTACATCGATTTAGTGAAAATGTTTCAAATGCTGCCTGGTATAGGAGCGGTTGTTGGTGCATTTGCAAATTACAATCTGCTCGATCAACTCGGAGAATGCGCAATGAATTCATACAGATTACGTTTAATGCAAGATAAAGAAAAGGGAGCGGACACACGATGATTTTCAAAAATAAACTCGTCATTTCATTAATTCTATTGATTGTGATTGCAGGTGGCATGACGTTCATGTTCAATACAATGAGAGTGATTGCCGGGAGCGACAATAAGACAGTTCAAGAAGATTCATCATTTACAAACATTGAAGTTACAACAAACGATGCGGAAGTGATTATTGTACCGACCAAAAGCTCAGAAGCCACTGTTGAATATACAGGTGCTAATAAAAAGAAGAAATACATTTTTAATGTAGATGTAAAAGGGGATACGCTTACCGTTCAACTAAAACAGAAACGTCGATTTTTCTCTTTGTTCGATTTTCATACAGGTGACTTGAAACTCACTGTCAATGTGCCGGAAAAACAATATAAAGACCTCCAAGTAAAGAGTGACAATGGACGTATCTTGGTAGAAAATTTACAGGTCGAGAAGGTATTGCTTGAGACAGACAATGGCCAGATACAAGTTAAGGATGTTGAAGCCAAAACAGTTAACGTTGAAAGCGATAATGGCAAAATTATTTTGGACCATGTCCAAGGGGAAATTAATGGCTCTACGGATAACGGGAAAATCTCCTTGATTACAAATAAGATAGAATGGCCGATTGATTTAGAAACAGACAACGGTAGCATTGAGGTTAAAACTGAATCTGAACCGAAAAATACAAGGATTGACGCTAAAACGGATAATGGAATAGTGAACATCTTTGGTGATAGAGACAGCTATGTGACGTACGGCAATGGGAAATCTTTGATTAAGTTGAGAACAGATAATGGTCCAATAACTGTAACGAAATAAGAAGGGGTATAGTACACCCAAGATTGCAGAGAACACGAAGATCCTCAGGGATTTTCGTGTTTTATGTGTCAAATATGTATTATGAAACGTTTCCTTCAAGATATCCCATAAACTTCCCTTGACTTCTCATTGATAATGATTATCATTATTAAGGTAGATAAACAAAAAGAAAGAAGGATTAACTTGAAAAAAATTGCGACGTTTTTATCATTCGTGCTACTTAGCACTTCTTTAGTAGGCTGTGCAGAAAAAGAAGAATCTACGAAGCCAGAAGCGGCTTCAGAAACTGTAGACTTACAAAACGAAGTTGATACATATAAAGAATTTGCGATTGAGCAAATGGATCAATTTGTTATAGAGACAGAAAAATTTGTTGAGGCAGTAAAAGCAGGAGACATTGAAGAAGCAAAAGCACTTTACCCGCTTGCCCGTATGTACTTTGAGCGCTCGGAGCCAATTGCTGAAAGCTTCGGAGATTTAGATCCTCGTATCGATGCTCGCCTGGCAGACCTTGAAGAAGAAGGTAAAGGCAAAGAAGATTGGACTGGTTACCATAAAATCGAATACGGCCTTTGGGTAGAAAACACAACAGAAGGTTACGCAGAAACAGCTGATCAATTATTAGCAGACGCAAAAGAATTGCGTGCACGTGTTGAGACAGTAGAAGTAACACCAGACTTGATGATGACCGGGGCAGTGGATCTGTTAAATGAAGTATCGACTTCTAAAATTACAGGGGAAGAAGAAATTTTCTCTCACACCGATTTATATGATTTTAAAGCAAACATTGAAGGTGCGGAAGAAATTTTCCACATCCTAGAGTCAAAAATCGAAGCAAAAGATGAAAAATTAGCGACGAACCTGCAAGCAAAATTTGATGCAGTAAATGAACTATTGGCAAATTACGAAACAGGCGACAAAGGGTTTGTTTCATATGAAGAGTTGACTTCGGAGGATACAAAATTGTTATCAGACGCTGTTAACCAACTAGGCGAACCGCTTAGTCAAATGGGCATAATAATGGAGTGAGTAAAATGACATCAAACGATGAAAAGTGGTTGGAGAAGAAAATTTCAAGACGTGATATGTTGAAAATTGCAGGGGCAAGTGCAGCTGGAGCGGCTGTCTTTGCTTCTGGAATGGGGAACGTGGCGAAAGCACTCGGCTTTGAAATATTTGAAGACGACCCTACCGCAACAAATAAGATTTCATTTTACGGGAAGCATCAGTCGGGTATTATGACAGATGCACCTTCCCACGTTTACTTTGCTTCGTTGAATGTGCTTGTTCAATCACAAAGCGAATTGCAGGAGTTGTTTAAGATGTGGACTCCATTGGCAGTACGTTTAATGAACGGGGAGCAGCTCGAGGAGCTTTCTAAAGGTGGATTTACGCCACCTAAAGATACCGGAGAGTCAAAAGGATTGGATGCTTCTAATCTGACATTAACGTTCGGAGTAGGGCCATCATTATTCAATAACAAGAAGCTAGGTCTCGGTTTGAAACGACCAGCTGAACTGAAAGAGTTGCCACATTTCCCTAAAGATCAAATCGATGAAAAATACGCAGGTGGAGACATATGTATTCAGGCTTGTGCCGAAGACCCACAAGTGGCTTTCCATGCAGTTCGTAATTTAGTGCGTGCAGCGTCAGGAAAAGTCACGTTGAAATGGACGCAAACTGGATTCACTTCAACGCATAAGCGAAAAAACAAAAAAGAAACGCCTCGAAATTTATTTGCATTTAAAGACGGCACGGTTAACCCAAGCCCGAAAAGTGCTTCTGACATGAAGGAAGTCGTTTGGGTTCAGCCGAATGAATCGAAAAGCTGGATGACAAATGGAACCTATTTAGTCGTGCGGAAAATCCAAATGCATTTAGAAACGTGGGACCGCACTTCACTACAAGGACAGGAATCAACTTTCGGCAGACATCGCGATAGTGGTGCACCACTCGGGAGCAAGAAGGAATTTGATGAAGTTGATTTAAATGCAAAAGATGAAAAAGGAAATCCTCACATTCCGGCTAATTCACATATGGCGCTCGCACGAAAAGTGAAGGATCGAATTATGAGAAGAGGTTTCTCCTACTCAAGTGGCTTGATTGATGAAACAGGAGCGTATGACGCGGGCTTGTTATTCATTTCATTCCAAAAAAATCCTAAACAGTTTATTAACATTCAAAGCGCATTGGGACGTGATGATAAGCTAAACGAATATATTACCCATCGAGGTAGCGGCGTCTTTGCTTGCTTCCCAGGTATACAAAAAGGGAGCTATATCGGTGAGCAACTTTTTAACATTCTTTAAGATACTTAGTCTAGTGACTATGTTGCTCGTTGTTCCTTCTCAAAACAACGTCTCTGCTGCACAGTCTTTTGGCCATTTATATATCGCTATTACTGATGCCATTATGAGCACAAAAAATGACGATGACGCAAAAGCTAATGAAGCGATTGAGGCTTTTCAAACGGATTGGAAGCAACTGAACATTACAGAAGGGGAAGAATCCGCGGATGTAAATGAAGCGCTAGAAAAAGCTTCGAGTGCAACAACCAGCGAGAAACGATTGTCCGCATTGACGGATTTATCAAAAGCCCTGACAGTTTATGAGAAATCTGAAAATCCAGTAGATGAAAAAGCCAATCGTGAGGCCTTTCTGAAGGCAGTAGAGCCTTCTCTTAACGATTTGAAAACAGCAATCGATTCTAGCGATAAAGATGAAATCCAAGAGGCTTATTCCATCTTCCTGAAAAAATGGACGAAAAACGAGCGGGTTGTTCGCGAACAGAATATCGCAGCATACGGACAAATTGAAACACAAATGTCATTCATGCGAATTTCTTTAGCTGGTGACGAGCTCGATGTCACTAAGTTAAAGGAACAAGTTGAATCGTTGAATCAAACGATTCAGGACTTTGTTGCAGGAAAAGTGAAGAATGCGGAAGTCTCGGGAAACTATTCACTGACGACGCTGACAGGTTTGTTGGATGAAAGTAAAGCATCTGTTGAAGAAGGAAACTACAATCAAGCAGCCGAATCGTTGAAAAAATTCATCACAATTTGGCCAGGTGTTGAAGGAGATATCCGTACAAAGAATGCCAGATTGTATAGCGAAATTGAATCTGGTATACCTCTACTTGTAAGTGATTTATTGCGTGACGATGTGGAAGCATCTGCAATTACGGGTAAATTAGATTCCTTTAAGCAGCAAATAGATTTCATTCAACAAGACACGACGTATAGTTTTTGGGACTCAGCCCTAATTTTGCTTCGTGAAGGATTGGAAGCATTATTGATTATTTCGGCACTCATAGCTTTCTTGAAAAAAGCAGGTCAACAACATATGCAGCGTTATATTTATGTTGGAGCGGGCACTGGAATCAGCGTGAGTGTTATCGCAGCTATATTGATGTCCACGTTGCTTCAGTCGGGAACAATTGGAACAAGCCGTGAAGTAATGGAAGGGTATGTAGGGATAGCGGCTGCAGTTATGATGCTGGGAGTTGGAATTTGGCTGCATAGCAAATCTACCGTCACATCATGGAACCGTTACATTTCAAAACAAATGACACACGCATTGTCGATGCAAAGTGTATGGGCGCTGACATTTTTAAGTTTCCTGACGGTATTCAGAGAAGGTGCTGAAACTGTTGTGTTTTATATGGGAATTGCCCCGAAAATGTCGACGTTTGATTTCATATTGGGGATTGTCCTTGCGATTTTGATTTTAGTTGCGACAGCATTCTTTTTTGCGAGAGCCAGCAAAAAGATTCCTCTGCATTTGTTCTTTGGTGTAGCTACTGTATTCATTTACCTATTGGCGTTTAAAATTATCGGTGCAAGTTTACACACGTTGCAATTGACGAACGTCTTACCGACACATATTATTCCTAATTTACCAGTTATAAATTTCATCGGCTTCTATCCATCAGTTGAAACGTTGACTGGTCAGGTAATTTTGCTGATTCTAATCGCAGGCACGATTATCTATAAGAAAATGGCAACAACTGTAAGTAATACAAGTTTACAGAGTTAGCTGGAAACACGAAATCCTATCATGGGTTTCGTGTTTTTTTTTGGCGATATTGGGTATACAATTAGAATGACAAAATATTGAACTTAATTAGGAGGAGAATGAACAATGGAAAAAATTGAAGTTGGCGATATTTTTACCTTAATGGATGAAAACGATCAGGAGCAAGAAATTGAAGTATTAGGAACTTTAACTTTAGATGATGTGGAATATGCTGCAGTTGCTTTTGCCGATGAAATCGATGAAGATTCTGAAGGGGATATCGACGTTTTCTTTTTAAGAGTGGAAGATGATGAGCAATTGTCCCTGATTGAGAGTGATGAAGAATTTGATCGTGTGTCCGCTGCGTTCAAAGATTATGAAGAAGAAGAGTAAAAGAAAATCGGTTAGACTTGTGATAGAAATAAAATAATTTGTGAATTACAAAAGACCTTCCGTATGTTCAAAAACGTACAGAAGGTCTTTCAGCTTGTTGACAGAAGAATATTAATCAATATAAAAGTATAAAAATTCGCATTCTTATCTTTTGCACTCTATCGAAAATTTTATGGTCGGCTATTTCTTTCGCTTTCCGCGGACGAAACGCTAGCCTCCTCGGCTCAGCTGTCTATGACAGCTGAGCCTGTGGGGTCTAGCTTATTTCGTTTTTCCGCAGGAGTCTTCAGAAATTACCGACCATCTTACTACTAAAATAATATGAAGAGATACGTAAACAGAAGCGAAATCCGTGATTGGAGTGGAGGCGGCGACTTCAGCGGGAACAGCACGAGCTGAAGGCCCCGCAGGAACGTAGTGACGAGGAGACTAAAGCCGTGCCCGCGAAACGCGTCCGCCGCAAAGGAAATCAACATTTTCTTGCATACGCTCTTTTTCATTAGTATACAGTTATATTCACTCTTTTTATTTTTTCTCTACAGTCTGGGTCTTTTTCTAATTTCTTAGTTAATTCATGAAATATAATGCCCTAATATCCTGTTCCTTCTTAATAGAATTGAATATATATAATAAAACGGACATTCAAGTAAAATACTTTGAAGAAAGGTTAATGTTAATGTATGAGTTTGGAAATTGTAATGACGGTTTTTGTGTTTCTAATGACCATGTTAGTAATATTCTGGAGACCTAATGGAATGAATGAAGCATGGCCTGCATCGATTGGGGCCGCAATTATATTACTACTCGGCATCGTATCACGTGAAGATATCTTGGATATTATTAATAAAATCGGTGGAGCCTCAATTACCATAATGGCAACGATTGTCATGGCAGTAATATTGGAAAGTTTCGGTTTTTTCCACTGGTCAGCTGCAAGACTTGTCAGTTTATCAAAAGGATCAGGTTCTCGTTTATATTGGAATATTCAATTGTTATGCTTTTTAATGACCCTCTTATTTAATAATGATGGAAGCATCTTAATAACAACCCCTATTTTAATTCTCCTGCTAAAAAATCTTAGGCTTAAACCTCATCAACAAATACCATATCTATTAAGTGGAGCTCTCATTGCAACTGCATCCAGTGCCCCCATTGGTGTAAGTAATATTGTGAACTTGATCGCCTTAAAGATCGTTCATATGAGCCTTTATATGCACACAGCCATGATGTTTGTCCCTGCGACGTTGGGATTATTGTTTATGTCATGTTTGATGTATTTGGTTGTAAGAAATAAATTGCCTAAAAAATTACCTCACTCTGCAAATGAAATAGAGGAAAGTTTTTTTACTAAACAATTTCATCCATTAAAAACAGGTGCTAATGTAGAAACAAAGCGACAACGTACTAAATTTATGCTGAAAATATTACTTTTTGTCTTTGTCATACGTTGTCTTCTATTTGTAGCATCTTATGTTTCTGTTCCGATTGAACTAGTTGCAGTACTCGGCTCGCTTGTTTTGCTGATTTGGAGATGGTATCACTTACGAACAAATCCTATTGATATTTTGAAAAAAACCCCCTGGCATATTCTCATCTTCGCTTTTTCTATGTATGTAATTATTTTTGGTTTGCACAATATAGGTTTAACTGAGTTGCTCGTTCAAATTTGCGAACCAATTGTAAACCAAGGACTATTTCAAGCGAGCTTTATTATGGGAGGATTAGTTTCTATTCTTTCTAACGTTTTTAATAATCATCCTGCACTAATGATTGGTACCATAACACTAACTGAAATGGGACTTGAACCCATTACTCTTAAGACTATTTATCTCGCAAACATTATTGGAAGTGATATGGGATCATTGTTATTACCTATAGGAACACTTGCCTCTCTTATATGGATGAATATCCTCAGAGCAAATAAGATAAATGTAACATGGAAGGACTATTTAAGTTTATCTTTGATGGTTGTGCCGCCAACAACGATCGTCTCTTTATTATTATTATTCTACTGGGTACAATTGGTATTTGCATAAAATACGATGTACCCCCTAATAAAATGACCCCGGAACAATTCCGAGGTCACTTATTAGCTGTCTAGGTAGCAGGATCTTTCATAAAACTGTTCATTTTATGGATGTAGTCTTTTTTATTTCTTGAATTTGCAATTCAGAATTGGATCAAAAAAGTAATTTAGAAAATTAACCAAGGGTAATAGGGGGATTTTAGATGTGGAAGAAATGAATGGAACATTTTATTTGGGTAGAGTATTCAACTTTTCTCTCAGTTCTGATTCTAGTTTAATATAGTGCTCCAATCTCTTTTCTGTTGCTTCTAATATCCCTTCTAATATTTTTATCCTTAACTGATCTTCTGACAAAGCTTTTACATTAATTAATTCGTTTGAATTTCTCAGCGATTTTTCAAATTCCTGTTGATTAATCATAGTCCTTGTATCCTTCCTTTTTGAATAAACAAAAAATATTTCTGAGTATTGTTCAATTTCATTAATTGTACTGTTGTGATTAATTTCAACTGGCACCATACTCTCAAATACTTCTCTGTCAGGAAAATCATAGAACAGATATTCCTGATTGGAATTAATGAAGATGATAATAGACTCGTGATCAATTGATTTAATAAAATTACATATGTCACTAGATTTCTGCAAAGTATTATGGTTAAGATCATCAATTATAACAATACTTTTATGAGGAATTCGCCTCGAATTATTAACACTAATAACACTCCTGTACAATTGATTTCCAGAACAATTCAATAAATTTTCCAGAAGCAGTTTATCTGAATTCATTTCATAAATTTCATAATCTGCCGCTAACTCATTGATTAACTTCACAACACAATAATATCGATGTGTAATATTAAAATACCTTTCAAATTCAATGGAAAAATTTATACAATTTTCAAAATGACCCATTATGTTATTTAAGCGAGGGGAAGTTATTGTCATTACTGTTTTCGGTTTTTCATTAAAAATAAAAGGAATTAACTCAGTTGGAAATTCCTTTTTTATTACAGTTGCCTGCTGAAATATCCCATTATAGAACATTAAATCATCAGGATGGGGGTGTATCACTAACCTGATTTCCGGTTCCGGTACGAAGTAATCAACCATTAGTTGATATATTTTTTTTTGTTCTTCGTAAGTCATAAAATTAGAGAGAAGTTCTGTTAATAAGATTGTTGAATCTTTATTAATTTGAATTTTTTGCTTGATACCAAAAAATACAAGAACTTTATCAAGAAAACTACGATACATTCTATCCATACTTTCAATCAAATCAATATGTTCAAGGTTAGGTTCATCGAATCCTATGACTCTTTTGTTGAAGTTTCCCATTTTCTTGGTGATTAACTGATTCTTTCTATCGTTTCCGCTGCCATCTTTCAAGGAAGTGAAATTAATTTCTTTTTCAATCAAATAAATTCCAAAAATACTATCCGGGCTCTCTACAATTATTTCAGTAAATTCGTGGGGATTAATCTTATTTTCCACGAGATATTTTTCAATTACATAATTATTTTTTTCGGTATCTAATTCATGGGTATTTAAAAAAAAGATTTTATCAAAAAAGAGACCTTCCATTTCCTTAAACTGAGGGAATTTTTCTTTAATTGAATCTGTTAATAGAATGTAACAAACCTGTTCCTTATGAAAAAGTTCTTTATATATGATGCAGTGTAACAATTGATGAATTGTAACTACATGGTACAAAATCATAATGTTCACTCCGAATCTAAATTGTAAAAAAACATATTTCTGCTTAATTAGTCGACTTATAGATTAGCCCGATCCATTATGTCATTTAATGTTTCGAAAGATTGATTTTCAGTATCCGCAATTACTCCTCTGGAAAAACTCAAGTCACCAAAATTTTCCCTTATAAATCGAAGGTCTCTTATGATCATTCTGAATGGTAAATACGCATCGTACCCAGATATGTTAAAGAGATACTCATAATTCGAAAACGTCTTCTTATATAACTTTACAAAATCATAAATACCTAGATGAATTTGTTCAATAATCTTATAGTTTTCAACTTCAGGGACATCGAATAGTAATTTATATCCTTCTTCAGTTCTCTTAAAACCGGAGAATGAAGGATAGCAAGCCTGCGTAAATAACTCGAAAAATACGTTATTATGTTTAGTACTTGTATGTGTATCGTATAAATTTCTGTTTAGCATTCTAGAAAAAATGTAAACGCCTATTTCTTTCTTCATGATCTGGCTTAGATTACCTGTATGGTTCGAGTGTCTACAAGCGGCTACTAAACTGTGAACTTCACAATTTAACTTCCATTTTTGTTCAATCAAATATTTAATCCCTGACCCCCCAGATCCAACCCAGCCAACATCAACTACTGCAACTTTTTTACTTCCTTGAATTATATTCATAAAATACTCTTTTACAATTGCATGATCTTCAGTTAGTTTTTTTACAACAGTTTCCCAATTTTTCACTAAAAAAGATTGAATTAATTTTACATTTCCTTTATGAATCATATCGTCTTCTTTTAGGTCATGCTGAGTCAACAAACTAAATAATTCATCTAACTCCAAGGACTCAAACAGACCTTTGATTGTAATTCCTAATGCACTTTTTGCTTTGTGTTGAACCATTCGTTTCAAGAAATCATATCGATTTTTTTCTATTGTATATTTCGCATTAGCAATTCGAGACCAGTAAACATATTCATTATCCATATCAGTGAAAAGAAAATTAAATACTTTCCTATAAATGTCTCCGTCTCTTGAAAGAAACAAAATTTTATCTATATTATTTTGTTTTGCATAATCATAAATCCATTTGCAGTAGCCCAATATATACAAACCACCATAAATGAAACCATATTCATAATGAGGAGTAAATTGCTTAATACCATTATGCAAATGAGTATTAACAATTCCACTGTATGTGGAAGCAATTAGTTCGGACATATCGTCTGGGCGGTATTGATTTCCAGTCTCATGAACGTTATTGTAATATCTTGCCTCTATACCTAGTTCTTGAGCGCTTTTTATATCTGATTCATAATTCGCCCCGACGTGTACCATACTCATATCCTTGCCTAATTTTGTTAAAGCTATATTGAATAATTGTTTATCGCGTTTACTGCAATGGTTCTCACAGGAAACAAAAACGTCAAAAAAACCACTAAAACCTGAGTTCTCCAACAATTGTTCAATCATTGGCTTTGTTAAATACATATCAGAAATAGCAATTATTTTCTTATTTTGGGACTTAAGTATTTCAAAAACATCTTTCATATATGGATTAGCAAAACAAAACTCTAATTCTGTTTGTAACTCTAACTGCACGCCATATTGTTTATCAATACCTGTTCTTAACTCAACTTGTTCGTAAATATCATATATTGTTACTTCGCTAATTCCTTTTTTTCTTTTTGCTTGATTCCGCGCTTCCTTTTCTGCTTCCCTTCGTATAGCCATAAAATTTACACAGCTATGTTTTTCCCCTAATATCATGAAAAGATGATGAGGTTGGGCAAACGGTCTTAATAACAAAGTGTCAAATACATCAAACGAAATAACCTCGTATTCTAATATACTCCTTGCAAAATCAAGTGCTTTTGGTCGGCTTATTATTTTCGACTCCGAGCCATCTAAATAAGGCAATTTTAGTTTCTCTTTTGGATTAAATGGTAATGCATCTATAAATATCCCTCCTTTTACACATTGGAATTTCTGAGTAGGAATAACCCAACGGTTGCCCGTGGCACATTTAAGCAAATAACAGTCGTATAAATATCGTCTTCCATTTATGACTCCATTATCTTATTCTGTTTGTTCAATTGAAGTGAAGGTGAGCCTGGAGGTTTAGACAAAAAAGCATCTTCAGTAGTATATGCATTGATAAAATTTTTGAGGAAACATGCCGTGATTTTTTATGAACTAGTAATCCAAAGGAAGTGTTTTATTTAGAGGAAAAGGACATTAAAGTATTATTGAAAGACTAAAAATGAGGAAGAACGGAAACGTCATTGAGTTCAATGGTTCAGTCCTTCTAAGCCCCAGCCAAAAGACAATTGCCGTGACGTAAGAATCTATCGCACAATAATCTAGAAAAAAGGAAAGAAAATGTGGACGACTATCACAAAATCACTATAAAAAAAACAAATAAAGGCTTGAAAATTAAAAACCCGACCAATTACGAATTGATCGGTAAAGGAATGCAGGGGGGCTGTTTTCAAACTTTCTGATGACCGATGTTTAAAGATATATGCAAAAGAACGACACTGTCTGAGAGAGAGCAAAACATTGAACGAAGGGAAGGTCTCCTCAATTGTTCCCAAGGTTTTCGAAGTCTGCTCGAATTATATTGTTATGGAATACATCAAGGGTCAACCTTTGAAGGATTATCTGAAATCGCACCTCAGCATCTCGGAACCAATAGCCAAACAACTGGTTTATATATTTAAGGAAATGAAAAGGATCGGTTTTACCAGGATCGATGCCAGTATACGCCATTTATTCGTAACCAATGTTGGAGAGATCAAAGTGGTAGACCATGTGAATTCATTGAAAATACAACAAGAGTGGCCAATTCGTTTCTTTCGTGCCCTCAAAAAATTAAAGCTGCTGGACACGTTCCTGTATCAGTTGAAGGAAATGGATCCGGAGTTATATGGGGAATGGAAAAAATTGATGGATGAAAGCAAGGAGTAATAACGTAACCCAATTTACTATAGAAATAATAAGTAACCATAGAAAGGTGATGCAGGAGTTCGATAACACTTCCGCATCATCTTTTTATTGTGGATTTCGGAAGGTTTTTTCTTTATAAATCTGTCTTTTTGGAGATGGCTAAAGTGTTTGATATAGTTATTCATAGATTTAGTGTCATCAAAAAGGAGTAATAAAGGATGAAAATAGTTTCGTGGAACGTAAATGGCATTCGAGCTTGTGTGAAAAAAGGATTTCTCGAGTACTTTCAACAAGTAAATGCTGATATATTTTGTCTGCAGGAGACAAAGTTGCAGGCTGGTCAAATAGAATTGCATCTAGAAGGATACGAACAATACTGGAATTATGCAGTGAAAAAAGGCTATTCTGGTACCGCCGTATTTACTAAGAAAAAGCCGCTATCCGTCAGATACGGAGTAGGGGACATGATTGAAGAAGCGGAGGGGAGAATTCTCACCTTGGAATATGATCAGTTTTATTTAGTAAACGTCTATACGCCGAATGCCAAGCGGGATTTAACAAGACTTCCCTATCGCTTGGAGTGGGAAGATGAAATGCGTACCTACTTACAGCAACTCGACCAAATCAAACCCGTGATTATGTGTGGGGATTTAAATGTGGCACACGAAGATATTGATCTCAAAAATCCCAAAACAAATAGAGGGAACTCTGGCTTTACAGTGGAAGAACGTGGCAAGATGACCGCACTGCTTCAAGAAGGGTTCACCGATACATTCCGCTACTTTTATCCTGATACAGAAGGGGCATATACGTGGTGGTCATACATGAGTAAAGTGAGAGAACGTAATATTGGATGGAGAATTGATTACTTCATAGCATCCAATAGACTTGAAAACAGACTCCAAGATTCGTATATTCATCCTCAAATACTTGGTAGCGATCATTGCCCAATCATATTGGAAGTAGACATGTAAAAAGCCTTTCATGAGTTCATTGAACTTGTGATAGGCTTTAATATTTGTTATGCAGGAATACGCTTGAACAAGCTATTGTTTGTTTGTAAAGTCGAACCAATGTAGCCTGCAAGATAGGCAATAAGCATAACAAAGATGAAGGTTAAATCAATTGAAAAATGTCGGCTGTAAAATTCACTTAATATGATGAAGAGAGCTCCACAAATACCACCGATGTGTGGAGATGATTTAATATAATAGCGCATCGCCACTAACCCGCCACTAACCGCGATAACGAAAAAATTGATTTTCACGAGTAATTCGTATGACATGGCGTGCAATAGCTTAATTTCTATGAACAGTAAAAATTGCAGAATGAAAAATTGAGCAACTAAAGAAAGCAAGATAACAGGCAGCCAATCAAATTTTTTTCCTTTCAAAATGAACAACCTCCTTGTATCAAATTGTATGCATACTAGGCATCAAAAAGAAGAAGTGAGGGTTCATTGTCTTAATATGATGGAAATAATGAAAATGACGATAGAAAATTTCCAGTATTGGCCGTATTTCGAGTATAATGAAGAGAAGCAAAGACCAATTATATCTCTCCGAAGGAGGAAATTACATGACAGAAAACAACGAAAACAACCAACAAGAAGCACCGAAGAAAAAAATGAGTTTAAAAGAAGCGATGCAAAAGCAGTTGGAAGCGAAGAAAAACCAATCGAATGAAAACAATGCCAAAGGAAATTCAACGCAATCAGCGAAAAAAATGCAAAGTCAACAAACAAAAAAAGTGAGCAATACACGTAGAAAAATGGGTACATAATTTATCAACGCAAACCAATTTCACAATTGGTTTGCGTTTTTGTTAGGGAAGATAAGATTTCGGGTAAATGGTGTATACTAAGGACTATTATGATCGTGGAAGAAGGTTTAATGATGACTTCAAGATATGCTGATGATGGACTTGCATTACATACAGACTTATATCAAATCAATATGGCGGAGGCCTACTGGGCTGACGGAATACATAACAGAAAAGCGGTATTTGAGTTGTTTTTCCGCAAGCTTCCATTTGGCAATGGTTATGCCATTTTTGCGGGACTAGAGCGAGTACTGGATTTTCTCCGGGAGTTTCATTTCTCCGATAGTGATTTAGCGTATTTGCAGGATGAGCTGGGGTACAAGGAAGATTTTATCAGTTATTTACGCGAGGTCCGTTTTACAGGTGACGTTTATTCCATGGTGGAAGGTGAACTTGTTTTTGCCAATGAGCCAATCATTCGTATAGAGGCTCCACTCGTGGAAGCGCAATTGATTGAAACTGCACTCCTGAACATCGTCAATTACCAAACGCTGATTGCGACGAAAGCCAGTCGAATTAAACAAATTGTAAAAACTGATACCGTGATGGAATTTGGTACACGTCGGGCACAGGAAATGGATGCCGCAATTTGGGGCGCACGTGCTGCCGTCATCGGTGGACTAGAAGCAACGAGTAATGTACGGGCTGGTAAAAAGTTCGGCATTCCTGTTGCAGGAACCCATGCACATTCTCTAGTACAAGCTTACAAAAGCGAATATGAGGCTTTCCATGCTTATGCAAAACGCCATAATGATTGTGTGTTCCTTGTAGATACATACAATACATTGAAAATTGGTGTACCAACGGCTATTCAAGTGGCGAAAGAGCTTGGTGATAAAATCAATTTCATTGGCATTCGTCTGGATAGCGGTGACATTGCCTTCCTTTCTAAAGAGGCGCGCAAAATGCTCGACGAAGCCGGATTTCCGGAAGCGAAAATTGTTGTATCAAACGATTTAGATGAATATACAATCTTAAACTTAAAAGCACAGGGCGCAAAAGTAGATATGTGGGGAATTGGCACAAAGTTAATTACAGCTTATGACCAACCAGCCCTTGGAGCAGTATACAAAATTGTATCAATCGAGAGTGATAAAGGTGTGATGGAAGATACAATTAAAATTTCTTCTACAACTGAAAAGGTTACGACACCTGGTCGGAAAAAATTGTATCGGATTATTGATCGTGAAAATGGAAAAGCAGAAGGCGATTACATCACAATGTTTGATGAAGATCCAACCCATGAAAAGCGCTTGAAAATGTTTCACCCAGTTCATACATTTGTGTCTAAATTCGTGACTAACTTTGAAGCTAAAGATCTTCATACAAAAGTTATTGAAAATGGACAAATCATCTATTCAAATCCAACTTTGTTTGAAATGCGTGATTATGCATCGACGAACTTGGAACTGCTTTGGGATGAGTATAAACGTTCATTAAATCCAGAAGAATATCCAGTGGATTTAAGTCAAAAATGTTGGGATAACAAGATGCGGAATATCCAGGAAGTTCAAGAAATGGTCGACCGCATGCATTATGCTTGAGGAGGCGCTCTCATGACAAACTTACAGCAGACAATTATAGAAGAATTGAAAGTTAAATCATCGATTGACCCCCAGGAAGAAATTCGGACGTCGATTGATTTTATGAAAAGCTATTTAACAAAGCATCCATTCCTTAAAGGAATGGTGCTTGGGATTTCAGGCGGACAGGATTCTACACTTACAGGAAAACTGGCACAAATGGCCGTGAATGAATTAAATGAAGAAGCGGGAACTGAAGCTTATTCATTCATTGCAGTACGGCTGCCATATGGCGTCCAGTTTGATGAAGATGATTGTCAAGATGCACTGGATTTCATTCAACCATCAAAAATTTATACGGTAAATATTAAGGAAGCGGTCGATGCCAGCAAACGTGCACTTGATGCATCTGGAATCACTCTTTCCGATTTTGCCAAAGGCAATGAAAAAGCACGTGAGAGAATGAAAGTTCAATATTCAATAGCAGCGATGCACAGTGCGGTCGTTCTTGGAACGGATCATGGTGCTGAAGCCATCACAGGATTTTATACAAAATTTGGGGATGGTGGCGCAGATTTAGTCCCGTTATTCAGATTAAATAAACGTCAAGGCAAGCAAATGTTAAAAGCTTTGAGTAGTCCTGAACATTTGTATACGAAGATTCCAACTGCCGATTTGGAGGAAGATCGACCGGCATTACCGGATGAGATTGCACTTGGTATAACTTATGATCAAATTGATGATTATTTAGAAGGCAGAGAGATTGCTTCCGAACCACGAGATAAATTGGAAAATTATTATTTACGCTCTAAACACAAAAGACATTTACCAATAACCGTCTTTGACGACTTTTGGAAATAAGCCAAAGCACACATGGAAATCATCCGTGTGTGCTTTTCTTATATAATAATAAGTTGTAAAAAAGGGTAATTTTAGTTAAACTAACGTTATAATGTGTCAATTTTCTAAAAAATATAATAATTAAGTAGGACAATTGGGGGAGTAATGAGATGAGAAACCAAGAGAAAATACATGCAATTGTGGATAATATTGAACGTGTAATGATTGGGAAACGTGAAGTTGCCGAGTTAAGTGTAGTTGCGTTAATTGCGCAAGGACATGTATTACTTGAAGATGTGCCTGGCGTTGGAAAGACCATGATGGTACGTGCTTTAGCAAAATCTGTTGGTGCTCAATTCAAACGAATTCAATTCACGCCGGATTTATTGCCATCGGATGTAATTGGTGTATCGATTTACAATCCTAAAGAAATGGAATTCCAATTCAGACCAGGTCCGATAATGGGAAATATCGTATTGGCGGATGAGATCAATCGGACTTCCCCTAAAACTCAGTCAGCACTTTTGGAAGGTATGGAAGAAGCAACCGTGACAATCGATGGTGAAACCATGACGATTCCTAAACCGTTTTTCGTAATGGCCACTCAAAACCCGATAGAATACGAGGGGACATATCCGCTTCCAGAAGCGCAATTGGACCGATTCCTTTTAAAACTTCGCATGGGATACCCGTCACACACACAAGAAATTGAAGTATTGAAGCGTGCAGAGAAGTCAGTTCCAATAGAAAACTTGAATTCTGTTATTTCTTTGGAGGATCTGATTCTTCTGCAAAAAGAAGTAAAAGACATCGTGGTCGATGATACAATCAAAAACTACATCGTCGATTTAGCAAACCGTACAAGAAAAGATTCATATATTTACTTAGGTGTCAGTCCTCGTGGGTCACTGGCATTGATGAAGGCATCGCAGGCGTTTGCGATGTTGAAGGGAAGAGACTTTGTAACACCTGACGATATTCAATATTTAGCACCATTTGTTTTCAGCCACCGCATGATTTTACGTTCAGAAGCCCGCTATGATGGCATAACACCAGAGGAAATTGTGGAACGCATCTTAGCCAAAACGAATGTTCCAATTAAAAGGTTAGTTAAACAATGAAGAAAGCTAAATTTACATGGGCAATTGGAGGACGACTCCTTTTTGTCCTCTTTCTAGTCATTTTTTCGTTTGCATTTGCCATGTTCCAAGGTGGTTTCGTCAGTTGGTTCATTTTTTACTCAATAGTTCCGTTTGCCTTATATTCTATTGCGTTCTTCTTCAGTCCCATTTCGAAAATAGAAATTGAGCGCTATATTCAAACTGCTCAAATCCGCAAAGGTGGGAAATTGATTGTGACGGTGAAATTAAAGAGACCGTCACGTTTTCCAATGCTTTATCTTATCGTAAAGGAAGTAACACAAAGTGCATCCCTTATCCAACATGCAAATAAACAATTGAAAACTGTGAAAATGGTAGGGTTTCAACGAAACATCGAGTGGACCTATGAAATCGATCAGATGCCACGTGGCGAACATTCTTTGGATGGTATTGAAATTTCCGTAAGTGATTTTTTTGGCTGGGTGAAAAAAACACATGTACTTCCATTAAAACAGACCGTCATCGTTTACCCGAACATATCGGAAATGATTTATATGCCAATTGAAACTCGATACGATCAAGGCGCCGCAGCCTCACCATTTACAATTGTTAAGGATACTACGATGGCAACAGGGGTTCGGGACTACCAACCAGGTGACCGGGTTTCTTGGATTCATTGGAAATCATTTGCTCGTACTCAAACCTTACGTACGAAAGAATTTGAAGATCGACAGTCACAGGATTTGTTCATTATGGTCGACCGAAAACCGTCGGTTAATTTTGAAGAACAAATTGAATTGACAGCGTCAGTGTTACAAGCAGTTGTTCGAAACCAAGCAAGTGCGGCATTCTTGTCATTAGGTGCTTCTCGCTTTTATTTCCCTGCTGTTCAAAGTGAGGAACAACTGCAACGAACGATGTTTCATTTAGCTAAAGTCGAAGCTGATTTGAAGCAGCCAATCGAAAAATTATTGCTGACAGATCCAGCCATGTCGAGTGCAACATCCATTTTGCTAATTACTGGTGAATTAACCACAGCATTAATTGAATCAATTCCACGAGCTGCCAAAAACTTACGTCAGTGTACTGTTTTTGTTGTTGTTAAAAAAGGCGAAAAGTTATCGAAACAAGCAATGACATTGCATCAACTTGCTCGTTCGAGAGGAATGATTACGCACGTGCTTTCTCAAGATCATTTCGCAAATGCCTTTACGGAGGTAGGTCGCAAATGAAAATTGGACTTCAAAATAAATGGCTACAAGCCTTATTTTATTTACTGGTGTTCTTTCTATTCCGAGAATGGTTATTGCCAGTATTAGAGTTGACCGAAACCAACTATTTATCTATATTCCTAGCTTTCATCGTCTTGTGCTTTGTATTCAGTTTCTTATCGGTTCCATGGTGGCTTTCGGTTCCTGGAAAACTGGTTTATATTGCCTGGGTCATTGTATTTGTTTATACGGACGAAGTATTTTTCACAAGCGAAGCAGTTTCATTTTTGTTTGGGGAATTAATGATAAATGTAGGTGCACTTTTCAGTCGTGACTGGTCAGTCGTGACTGATTCTTTCAGGACGGTGCTGTTTTTCTCATTATTATGGATGACAGCATATTTAATACATCACTGGATCAGTATCCGTTTTAACATTTTCTTATTCTTCTTCATGACCGTTGTTTTTATTGCGGCACTGGATACATTCAGTCCGTATAAAGGTGATGGAGCGATTCTTCGTATCATGATTCTGGGGTTATTATTATCGGGGCTATTAAAAGTAGCGAAAATAATGGAACAAAATCAAATAACCATGACCAGGGAGAAATATGTTTTTCTTGTTATTCCTCTTGTAATGCTAGTTGCATTCAGTGGTTCAATCGGCTATTTACTTCCTAAAGCCGGACCGATATGGGAAGATCCTGTCCCGTTTATTCAATCATTTGCTGAAGGAGCAGGTGCAGGACCCGGAGGAGCAGTTGGCATCGGGAAAATTGGCTATGGTGAAGATGATTCCAATTTAGGCGGTGCTTTCAGGTCAGATAGTACTGTTGTGTTTGAAGCGATTGTGCAAACACCCCAATATTGGAAGATTGAAACGAAGGATACTTACACATCAAAAGGATGGGAACAATCCGTTTCTTCCAATGAAATTCGTAATTATACAGTAGGCGATACGCTGGATACAGGAATTCCAACAGGTCCTGAAGAGGATAAAGATGTTGCCAAGTATAGTTTCAGCTTGGAATATCCATTCTTAATGTATCCGTATGGTTCCGTGACAGTGGACGCACCTGAAGGTACAACATTCTCAATATCCAACAATACACAAAAAATCGAGACCTATCGGGAGAACGATGAAGTCCAATTAAAGGCCTATAGTATAGCTTTCAGTGAACCAACTTACAGTTTAAAGGCATTACGTGCAACGACTCACGAAGGTTTGTCTATACTATCTCAAGACTTTTCACGTTATTTACAGTTGCCTGAAGAATTACCTGAACGCGTTCGGGAATTGGCTCGAACCATTACTAAAGATGAAACCAATCTATATGATAAAGCTCGAGCAATTGAACGCTATTTTCCACAAAACGCCTTTGTTTACGATCAACAGAATGTTTCTGTTCCAAAAAAAGATGAGGACTATGTAGATCAATTTCTATTTGAAACAAAACGTGGGTATTGTGATAATTTCTCTACATCCATGATTATTATGCTCCGTTCTTTAGATATCCCGGCACGGTGGGTTAAAGGATTCGCTGAAGGGAAAGAGCTTCGGACTGAAAATGGGGAAAGAATGTACCAAGTTACAAATAATAACGCCCATTCTTGGGTCGAAGCTTATTTGCCAGGAATCGGCTGGATGCCATTCGAACCGACCATTGGTTTTAGTGGAACTGGAAATATTGATTTCGATTTGGAGTTAAACTCGACTGATACGCCTGAAAAACCAGTTGTCCCAGCTCAACCGGAAAAACCTGAAACGACAGACAAAGGAGAAACTAAACCATTTTCAGAACGATTCACGGATATGATTCAGAACTTTACTGACTGGATGTCGGACAATAAAGGACAAATCATTCTCTGGAGCATCATCGCGCTTTTATTCTCATATATGTTGTTCCGTATTCGAAAAAAATGGATGCCGAAAATCTTGGTTCCTTATTACCGTTTACGTAAAGATAACTGGCAGTCATTTGAGCATAGCTACCATAGTTTGTTAAAACAACTTGAGTTGTATGGGATTCAACGGAATGAAGGACAAACATTGCAAACTTATGCAAAATATGTGGATTCATTCTTCGGCTCAAAAGATATGAAAGTATTGACGACAGCTTATGAAAAAGGCTTTTATGGGAAAAATATAGAGTCTCACGAATGGCTTCAACTGAGAGAAAGTTGGGAAAATTTAATCAATCGCACCAGTGGTTGATTTTAAGGCGGACAACCTGTAGAATTGAGAAAAATTATACAGACCGGTTTGCCCTCATATATGTCCGATAATAAGGTTCGGATGTTTCTACCAAGTCGCCGGAAATGACTTGACTATGAAGGCGAATGCACCCATGTCTATTTATGGACATTTATTTGCATTCGCCTTTTTAACGAGAAGAGACTTAAATGTCTAGTAGCAAGCGTCAGTCTGCACCTAACCTTGAGATATTCAACTGGAACGGTTTTTCCGCTTCATTTCTTTCAGGGCGGGTCCCAGACTTCAGTGACGTTTCAGCTTTTCTTGTGTAGAGCAAAAGAGCGCGTAGAAAGGTTTTCTTTCATACGCGTTTTTTCTATATTAAAGGGAGTCCGAAAATCAAAGTGAAGAGGTGGCCATATTGTCAGCAACTCCTATGTTGAAAGAACAAGAAAAAATCGTCGTACTTGACTTTGGTAGTCAATACAATCAGTTAATCACTCGCCGTATCCGTGAGTTCGGTGTTTACAGTGAATTACATCCGCATACAGTAACCGCTGAAGATATTAAATCTATGAATGCTACAGGTATCATTTTCTCAGGTGGTCCAAATTCGGTTTATGATGCAAATGCTTTCCATATTGACCAAGCAATTTTCGATTTAAACATTCCGATTTTAGGAATTTGCTACGGTATGCAATTAATGTCTCAACATTTTGGTGGGAAAGTTGAAAAAGCTTCTCATCGCGAATACGGCAAAGCTGAAATTTCAGTTGTTAAAGAAAGTACATTATTCCATGACTTACCGAAGGAACAAATTGTTTGGATGAGTCACGGAGACCACGTGACGGTTGCCCCAGAAGGTTTTGAAGTAATTGCTACAAGCCCATCATGTGCGGTAGCAGCTATCGCTGATGAATCACGCGGGTTATATGCGGTTCAATTCCACCCTGAAGTACGTCACTCGGTTTACGGTATTGAATTGATTCGTCAATTCGTATTTGGTGTTTGTAAAGCTAAAGGTGATTGGTCAATGGAAAGCTTCATTGAGCTTGAAATTGAAAAAATCCGTCAAGAAGTCGGCGATAAAAAAGTATTGTGTGCATTAAGCGGTGGAGTGGATTCCTCTGTTGTCGCAGTATTGATTCACAAAGCTATCGGCGATCAATTAACGTGTATGTTTGTCGACCATGGTTTACTTCGTAAAGGCGAAGCGGAGAGTGTAATGAAGACTTTCGCTGATGGCTTCCATATGAATGTCATTAAAATTGATGCACGTGAACGGTTCATGAACAAACTGGCTGGCGTTTCAGATCCTGAAACAAAACGTAAAATTATCGGTAATGAATTCATTTATGTATTCGACGATGAAGCAGCTAAACTTGAAGGAATGGACTTCCTAGCACAAGGTACGCTTTATACAGATATTATCGAGAGTGGCACAGCTACTGCACAGACTATCAAGTCTCACCACAATGTTGGCGGACTACCTGAAGATATGCAGTTCAAATTAATTGAACCATTAAACACGCTATTTAAAGACGAAGTTCGTGCACTTGGAACAGAGCTTGGAATGCCAGATGAAATTGTATGGCGTCAACCATTCCCAGGTCCAGGTCTTGGAATTCGCGTTTTGGGAGCAATTACAGAAGAAAAACTTGAAATCGTTCGTGAATCTGATGCGATTTTACGTGAAGAAGTAGCTAAAGCTGGTCTTGAACGAGATATCTGGCAGTACTTCACGGTGTTACCTGACATTCGAAGTGTCGGTGTAATGGGTGATGCACGTACTTACGATTACGCTATCGGAATTCGTGCAGTAACTTCAATCGATGGGATGACATCTGACTGGGCTCGTGTGCCTTGGGACGTATTGGAGAAAATCAGTGTCCGCATCGTCAATGAAGTGCCGAACATCAACCGTGTACTGTATGACATCACGAGCAAGCCACCTGCAACAATTGAGTGGGAATAGTAGGTTGTAAAGAACTTTTTTAAAACGTCTCAAACCTTGATATATCGGTGTTTATAGATGTTTTATTGAAAGTGACTTATACCACCAGCAACAATTGACTATTAACAAATACTCTCTTTTATTTGCGATATTTTGCAAATAGAAGGGAGTTTTTTTATGTTTAAAATTGTTGAGTTACTGGATGATTTTCAATTGAATCAAAAAATCGAAGGCAAAAAACCACATCACGAGCAAGCCACCGCAACAATTGAGTGGGAATAAAGAGTTCAGTTGGAAATGAATGTTTATTTCCGAACTATGGAGACAATTTTTTAATTATTGTTCGGAAAAATGATTGAAACCTCTACAAATAGATGTTATAGTACTATTGTAATTAAATACTGTCGTCGTATAAAGTCGGGAATATGGCCCGAAAGTTTCTACCGAGTTACCGTAAATGACTCGACTACGATTTAGAAAGGCGGACCGTTCCGTCTTTCTTACTTCACATTAACATCGTTAATGGAAGAAATCGGAGGCATGCGACTTTTTGTTGCATGCCTTTTTGTTTTTTATAATAGAAAGCATTTAGCGCAAGTCGAATTCAATTCGGAGGTTAACATCTCTATTAAACTGGGTACCTGTTTTATAGACTGAGAGTTGAGTTGAGTTAAGATCTGACGCTGAAACTTAATTATTATAGAGGAAACAAATGTGTACACGACAACACGGAGGAAAAAACATGAAAAAGTATTTTCAATTTGAAGAACTTGGAACGAATTATCGTCGCGAGATTATCGGTGGACTGACTACGTTCTTATCGATGGCCTACATCTTGATCGTCAATCCATTAACTTTGTCACTAAATTCGGTGCCTGATTTACCTGACGCAATGCGCATGGATCCAGGTGCAGTATTTGTAGCAACTGCTTTAGCAGCGGCCGTCGGTTCTCTCTTTATGGGATTGATAGCCAAGTATCCCATAGCCCTTGCACCGGGAATGGGATTAAATGCATTCTTTGCTTATACAGTTGTTCTAACTTACGGAATTCCTTGGCAAACAGCTTTAACAGGTGTTCTATTTTCCGGACTAATTTTTATTGTTCTTTCATTATCAGGAATTCGTGAAACCATCATCAATGCCATTCCTGCTGAATTAAAATATGCTGTTGGAGCAGGTATCGGTTTATTCATCACCTTTATCGGCTTACGAAATGCAGGGATAATCGTCAATAACGATGCTACACTAGTTGGATTAGGAGATTTATCTGCAGGAAATACGTTGCTAGCCATCTTTGGATTAGTGTTAACAGTTATCTTTATGGTAAGAGGCGTTAAAGGTGGTATCTTTTACGGGATGCTATTAACGGCAGTAGCGGGGATGATTTTCAATTTAGTAGATGTTCCTTCTTCTATAGTAAGTAAAGTTCCAAGTGTGGCTCCAACTTTCGGGGTGGCGTTCGAACCTATACTGAATGATCCCGGATCATTAATGACCATCCAATTCTTAATTGTAGTACTGACATTCTTATTCGTGGATTTCTTTGATACTGCAGGTACTCTTGTTGCCGTTGCCAACCAAGCCGGCTTAATGAAAGACAATAAACTTCCGCGTGCGGGTAAAGCATTGCTAGCAGATTCACTTGCAACTGTAACGGGAGCGATTTTTGGTACTTCAACGACGACTTCTTATATTGAATCAAGTGCAGGAGTTGCCGCAGGCGCGAGAACGGGATTTGCAGCAATTGTTACGGGTGTCTTATTCTTATTGGCATTATTCTTCTCACCAGTATTATCCGTAATGACTTCTGCAGTAACAGCACCAGCCTTAATCATTGTCGGTGTCCTGATGGTTTCATCTTTGAATAAAATTGAATGGAATCGATTTGAAATTGCGGTACCGGCATTTTTAACTATTATTACGATGCCCCTTACGTATAGCATCGCAACAGGAATCGCTATAGGATTTGTATTTTATCCGATTACAATGATCTTGAGCGGGAATATTAAAAAGGTTCATCCTATCATGTACGGCATGTTCGCTATTTTTATTCTATACTTTGTGTTTGTAGAAGGGCACTAATCAATATAGGAAGGACAATACTTTTATTAGTATTGTCCTTCTTTTTTATTGGTAGAGAAGCAGCGTTTCACTTTATACTATTGTCATAAATTGGTGGTTGAAAAGCTCCTAATATTCTGATAATATAAACCCATAACAAATCTATAAAATAGTGTTGACTTATATAAGTGAGACTGATATATTTATAAAGTTGCTGATTTGAAAGCGACAAAGTGAAAAAAGAATATCAAAACTTTTTGTTGACATAGCAAACTGGATTTGATAAGATATTAAAGTCGCCATTACAACAACGGCGAACAAATGAACCTTGAAAACTGAACAGCAAAACGTCAACAATAAAGCGGAACACACTTCGGTGTGGGAAGCAAAAACTTGAACTTAATTGTTCATTTTAAAACGTCATTAATTTGACGCCAGCAACAAAGTCGAGCTAATCGACTCACCTATTATGGAGAGTTTGATCCTGGCTCAGGACGAACGCTGGCGGCGTGCCTAATACATGCAAGTCGAGCGGAATGATGAAGAAGCTTGCTTCTTCTGATTTTAGC
>NZ_JBFUHX010000020.1:0-55191 GCF_056402175.1 Paenisporosarcina sp. P4_B8
TTCTTCAACTAATCAAGCTCCACACAATGGCTATTATTTCGATTTCATATAAATAAAAAATGACCAACAAATCAATTTATAATTTGTTGGTAGTCTTTATTACATATTTATTGTTTGAGAGGAATGGTTTCATTTGTTAATTAAAAATCCCTTTTGACTCATTCACTCATTAAAGGATGGTCATCCGCATCATATGATTTGTCTTTCCACCGCATATCATTGTCTTCTTGGAATACCACTTCGAAGAACTGACTTGCTGATTGAGCGAGCAATTTATAGTATTGTTCGAACAACAGAGCCGCATGATGACCATTCCATATTTCTGGAAGCAACTCTTTTGGAAGTCCAGGATCTGCGAAGAGAAATTTTCGGTATTCATGAACAAGCTTCGTGCGTTCCACAAAACATTCGGCATCCGACATCTGGCCTTTGCTCATCATGCTTTGATGTACGATGAACTGTTTGCTGTAAGTCGAAATGAATTCCTGATATTTCATTTCTATCTCTTGAAGGGGCCAGCTTTTTTCGACGAGTGATCGATCTGCTTGCGGTCCTTTATATGAGGACACGAAGAAATCTGCATAATCTTGAATCTCGTACTTTTCAATTAGAAGATTCACTTCTTTTTCAAGATTGTTCGGTGAAATCCAGCAACCGTTTGAAAAACTGCCAAACCCGCTCCATAACAGTTCTTTACGAAGTTCATCGCGAATCTGTCTCTTTTCTTCAGGAATTGTATACATCAGCATACGCCATTTTCCATCCCACTCGTCTGGTGTTAATTTAAATATGCGGACTGCCGCTTCTTCCATACGAGCTTCACCACGTGAGGTCAAGAAATAATAACTCTTATTGCCTTTTTTTTCGGACTCAATCCATCCTTGCTTCATCATTCTGGAAACCGCTACGCGCACGGATTGTTCATTATGTCCAAATTCTTTTAACAGGCGAATTAAACTACCAATCCATATTTTGTTTCCGTAATGCCGGATGTAATCACCATAAATTGTAAAAATCATGGATTGTGTGTTTGCCAATTCAATTCACTCTTTCTTTTTTGCTATTCAACGTATATCAAGATTTATTCCATTTTTCATTATATCGTTATATTACAAAAATGAACATTAATTCCCAGTGAATATTGGATGACGTTTTTCACTAAATGCGTTTAAAGCTTCAATACGATCAGTAGTCGGAATCACCAACTCATAAGCTTTCGACTCAATAGCTAATCCTGTCTGCAAGTCTGTATTCATTCCAGTTGAAATAGCGTACTTTGCCTGTTTAATCGCAACAGGACCATTTTTCATCATATTTAAAGCAAACTGCTCGCAAGTTTCTAGCAACTGTTTTTTCTCTACGACTTTTAATATGATGCCAAGTTCGACACCTTCCTCAGCTGTGAACTTTCTAGCCGTGAAAATCAGTTCTTTTGCTTTCATTTCTCCTACAAGTCTTGGAAGTCGTTGAGTTCCCCCAGCACCTGGGATGATGGCCCAGCTTGTTTCGGTTAATCCCATCTGAACATCTTGTGCTGCAATTGAAAAATCACAGGCAATCATCAATTCAAAACCCCCACCAAAAGCATAGCCATTTACGGCAGCAATCGTGGGCTGAGGAAGATTTGCGATGCTATTAAATACATCTCTAATAGCTCTCACATTTCTTCGAACTTCGGTTTCAGTCAACGTCTTGCGTTCTTTTAAATCGGCTCCGGCACTGAATGCTTTATCCCCAGCTCCAGTGAAAATAACAACACGAACATCTGGATCAAGAGAGATTGAATCTGTCACCGATTGCAGTTCCTGGAGCGTTTCGAAATTAAAGCAGTTCAAAGCTTGTTCTCTATTAATGGTCACATACCCGATATGGTTTTCTTTTCTATACAGAACAGTTGACATACTGCTCCTCCCTCCAAATAATAAGTGCAGCAGTTTAAAATCATTCAAGTCTTGCTTTATTCAATCACGGAAATTAGTTACAGAACTATCAGCATTATAAGTAAATGCTGTTAAATACCCGTTTTCCCTGTGAAATGTTGACATTTTTATATCTAAGCGGCAGCCTTATTTGGACTTATTCCGATACATTCTCGATAATTGCTGCGATTCCCTGACCGACTCCGATACACATCGTAGCTAGGCCATATTGAACGTTCTGTCTCTTCATTTCATATAAAAGTGTGGTCAATATTCTAGCGCCACTGGCACCAAGAGGGTGACCAAAAGCAATCGCACCACCATTAACATTCACTTTTATATCGTCCAGCTCTAATTGCTTTATACACTCAAGCGATTGTGAGGCAAAAGCTTCATTTAATTCAACCAATCCAATATCATTTGCAGTCAGACCGGTTCGTTCCAATACTTTTCTCGTCGCATAAATAGGACCTAGCCCCATCACATTTGGTTCGAGGCCAGCTGTAGCACCGGCCACGTATTTCGCCAGAGGAGTTAAGTTCAATTCTTTCGCTTTTTCTGCACTCATCAGCAACAAAGCAGACGCACCGTCATTGACCCCTGAAGCGTTCCCTGCCGTAACCGTACCATCTTTAAAAATCGGTTTCAGCTGACTGAGTTTCTCAAAAGTAGTATCCGGACGAGGATGCTCATCCTGATTCACCACTACGTTATTTCCTTTTCGGTCCACATAAACAACCGGAACAATTTCATCAGCAAAACGGTTTTCTTCCAATGCTTTTTTAGCTCGTTGCTGGCTTTCAAAAGCAAATTGATCCTGACTCGCTCGTGTAATTTTGAACCGCTGTGCTACATTTTCCGCAGTCTCGGGCATCGAGTCCGTTCCGTACATCTCTTTTAACTTACTATTGGTAAAGCGCCAACCAATTGTTGTATCCTGCAATTCCATATTGCCTCTGGGGAATGCTTGAGTTGGTTTTGCCATGACCAGAGGTGCGCGCGTCATGCTTTCAGTACCACCAGCGATGTAAACATCTCCATCTCCCACTGCAATGGCTCTCGCTGCATACATAACAGCATCAAGACCTGAACCACATAAACGATTTATCGTCGTGCCTGCCACTTCAACCGGAAGCCCAGCTAATAATGCAGACATACGTGCAACATTTCGGTTATCTTCACCTGCCTGATTGGCATTCCCTAAAACAACTTCTTCAATTTGTGAAGTTACCAGACCTGGATTACGCTCAATCAATGCCTTGATCACGACTGCTCCCAAGTCATCAGGTCGCACATCTTTTAATGCACCGTTATATCTTCCAATAGGTGTTCTTACTGCGTCTACGATGACCACTTCTCTCATTTCTTGACCCACTCTTCTTCTATTGTATAGTCGTATACACCCTTGCCGGTTTTTCGTCCGAGACGTCCCGCTTTGACATATTGTTCAAGGAGCGGTGCCGGGCGGTATTTCTCCCCGAGCTTTGCATGTAAATAGTTTAAGTTGTTTAGGCGAGTGTCGAGTCCCACCAAATCTACAAGTTCGAATGGACCCATTGGATAATTTAAGCCGAGCTTAATTGCTTTATCAATCTCTTCAGGTGTGCCAAGTCCTTCCTGAAGCATGTAGAAGGCTTCGTTGCCAACGAGGGCACTGATCCTACTTGTAACAAATCCCGGGAATTCATTGATAACAACCGTTTCCTTGCCCATCTTTTCTGCAACTTCTTTGATTGTTTTGGCAGTTTCATCACTCGTTTCCAAGCCACGGACAATTTCAACAAGCGGCATTTTATGTACAGGATTGAAAAAATGCATCGCTATCGTTTTATTAGGTCGTTTTGCAAATGAAGCGATTTCTGTGGGACTCATCGTTGACGTATTCGTCGCGAAATAACAATGAGCAGGTGCGTGTTCTTCCATTGTTTCAAACACTCGTTTTTTTATAGCAATCTCTTCAGGAACCGCTTCAATAATCAAATCTGCTTCTCGTGCAGCTTCGGATAAGTCAGGTTGAAAACTTAAGTTCCGCAATGCATTTGAAGCATGATCAGAAGTTATTTTCCCAAGTGCTAACCCTTTTTCAAACATCCGTTCAATTTCCTTTTTTGCATTTTCCAATGCATTTTCATGGATGTCGACTACAGTTACGTCATAACCACCAACTGCGCCAACATAGGCAATTCCTCTGCCCATCAAACCTGAACCGACAACAACAATACGGTTAATCACGAGATATTCCTCCTTTTGAGGTGAAAGAATACGGACAGGGGGTTAGATAACTCCCTGTCCGTCATTTAAAAGATTCTATAGACCGAACGGATTTAAAGGACGGCTACCATAGTACGATAAAATACTTTTCGTTTCTGTATAAAGGTCCAATGTTTCTATGCATAGTTCGCGCCCGAATCCGGATTGTTTATAGCCGCCAAAAGGCGTTCCTGGGAAAGCAGAGAACGGACAGTTGACCATAACGATTCCAGCTTGAATCTGATTGGCAACGCGAGTAGCACGTGCTCCATCTTTAGACCAGACAGCTGAACCTAATCCGAACTCAGTATCGTTTGCTAGGCGGATCGCTTCTTTTTCATCTTTGAATTTCATCACAACGACAACCGGTCCGAAGATTTCATCTGTTACAGCCTTCATGTCGTGATTAACGTTTGCGATGATTGTCGGCTCATACCAGAAACCATTTTCATAGCCTTCTGGTTTCGCGATATTTCCTCCGACAAGGATTTCCGCTCCTTCATTTTTAGCGGATTGGACATAGCCAGCAATTGTTTCAAGTTGTGCTTGATCAATAATGGCTCCCACGTGTGTACCTTTATCAAACGGATTGCCCATCTGTAATTTCTTCGCTTTTTCTACAAACTTGTTCATGAATTCATCGTAAATGTCTTCATGGACGTATAAACGAGAACGTGCCTCACATGATTGGCCCGAATTATAGAAAATGCCAAATAATGAACCATCAACCGCAGCATCAATATCTGCATCTTCGAATACTAGACTTGGAGATTTACCGCCAAGCTCCAATGTCACGCGTTTTAATGTTTCAGATGCTTTACCCATAATGTCTTTACCGATTGGTGTAGAACCTGTAAAGGCAACTTTATTTACTCGTGGATGTTCTACTAAGAAATTTCCGACTTCAGATCCTGATCCCGGAATCACGTTAACTACACCAGCAGGAACCCCTGCTTCGAGACAGATTTCTCCAAGGATAATTGCAGTAAGTGGAGTAAGAGATGCCGGTTTGACAATTACTGAACATCCTACAGCTATTGCAGGTGCGATTTTCCATGCTGCCATCATTAACGGATAGTTCCAGGGAATGATTTGAGCGCAAACTCCAACGGGCTCTTTCTCCGTATAGTTGTGGAATTGACCCGGTACGTTATTTACTGTGCCGCGATGCCCAACGATTGCGCCTGCGTAAAACTCAAAATCTTCGATGGCTTGAGACACTTGCCCTTGTGCTGCATGAAGCGATTTACCAGTATCAAGCATTTCCAATTCCACCAGCTCATTGAAACGAGAGCGCATGATTCCTGCAATTTTATTCAATACCTGCGCTCGTCGACCAATCGGATAGAGCTTCCACTTTCCATGGTCAAAAGAATTACGTGCCGCTTCAACTGCTTTTTCAGCATCTTCTTTAGAAGCTTTTGCCACTTCCGCAATCAATTCACCAGTAGCCGGATTGAAAGTTTTAATCGTTTCACCATTGCTACTGTTCACTTTTTCACCATTAATAATTAAATGATAAAAATCACGTTTCATTGATTCTTGCTCAAGTTGATTTTCTTTGATCGTTGCCATGTCATTACTCCCCCTATTGTCCTGAAAAGACAGGTTTTCGTTTTTCCATAAATGCATTGACACCTTCACGGTGATCTTTTGTAAGTCCTGCTATCCGTTGCCCTTGAGCTTCATGTTCAAGGTAATCTTCAAACGAAAGTTCTGGAACCGCTTTCAAATACCGTTTAATCAATCCGACTGCTTTCGTCGGTAAAGAGGCAATACGTTTTGCAAAAGCAGTTACATCTTCTTCCCAGCTTTCCGCTGAGATAAGTTGTGTTGCCAGTCCCATATTAAATGCCTCTTCTGCTTTCACTTTTTCACCCAATATTGAAAGTTCTATAGCCTTCGCTTCACCCACCAGGCGTGTTAAATAATAGAGATTCCCTGAATCGGGAATGAGACCAACATGGATAAACGCATTAATAAAACTTGCTCGCTCTGAGACAAGCCTGAAATCACAAGCAAGTGCTAAACTGAAGCCAGCTCCCGCCGCAACTCCATTTACAGCTGCGATAATTGGTTTTTCACACTGCCTGATTTGCTTCATCATCGGGCCATAATGGTCACGCAAGACTTGACCGTGATCCATTTTTTCATCGACTTCCGATAAATCCTGTCCAGAACAAAATGCCCGTCCTTCGCCTGAAATGACAATGCATCGAACTTGTTCATCGTTAGAGGCAGTTTTGAGTGCGTCTTTTACTTCACGGTTCATTTGAGCGACAAATGCGTTCAAACTGTCCGGTCTATTTAAATAGAGCCATGCAATACCGTCTTTGACGTCATAACGGATCGTCTCAAACATTCAACACACTCCTTACTTCCCTTTGTAATCCGGTTTTCTCTTTTCAACAAACGCATTCATGCCTTCTTTTTGGTCCTGAGTTGAGAACAGCAAATAGAAGTTTTTCCTTTCATACTGCATGCCTTCAAGTAAGGAGGAATCAACTGCCTTGTTTACAGAATCTTTGATAAGACGTAAGGAAAGAGGCGGTTGCTTGACAAGTCTGTTTGCAAACTTCATTACCTCCTCCATCAGTAGTTCTGGTGCCACAATTTTATTGACGACTCCATATTTTAAAGCTTCATTTGCTGAAATACGCTCGCCCGTCCATAGCCACTCCAAAGCTTTTGTACGTCCGGCAAGTTTCGTCAAGCGCTGTGTTCCACCTGCTCCGGGCATGACACCAAGACCTACTTCAGGGAATGAAAACTCTGTCCCACTGGCTGTAATTAGAACGTCACAACATAGAGCAAGCTCGAATCCTCCGCCGAAAACAAATCCTTTTACAGCACCAATAATCGGCTTCTTAATGAGGGCCAACCGATCCCAATCGGCAAATTGATTCAGCAGTTCCAGACTAATTGAATCATCATTCGTCATTTCGTCGATGTCCGCTCCTGCCGAGAAAGTTCGGCCCTTACCAGCCAACACCATCACACGCACCTGGTCATCTCGATCAAAACCTTCCATCGCCTCGACCAGTTCCCTTACCATTTTCCGGTTCAAGGAATTTAACTGACGCGGGCGATTCAGCTCGATTAACGCCACGTTTCCTTCAATGGAAGTTTCAATGAATTCAAACGCGTTCATTACGCCTCTTCACCAATCATCAACGTTACTAGATTCCCAGCAAACCCCATTAGGTCTTTACCGGAAGCTTTACCTTCAGCAGAACGCATACCTTGTTGCATTGATTCCATATCATCGTAAACCATCTCGCACATAAGGTAATATTTGCTTTCTCCTCCCATTGGAGAACCACTGAATTTGGTCACTTTCATTTCGCGCAGACCAGGAATTTTTGCTGTCAGCGGTCCATGGACATTGAAGTAATGATCATCGAAAGCCTCTTTGTTTTCAGGGTGTTTGTATAATGCGATTAATTTAGCCATTATTTTCTCCTCACTTTACATGTTGATAGAGACCGGTTTCATGGCCTCAAATACGTTTTTGCAACTCTTGCAATATAGAATACTTCGACATGCGGTTGGTCCAAAGATATTGTCCATGGTCACGTAGGTGGATCCGCAATAGGCGCAATCAACATGCCAACTTCCATCTTCTTTAAAATGRCGCGGAGGTGGTGCAATTCCAAACGCCCTTAAATTCTTATGCCCTTTTTCTGTGATACGATCTGATGTCCATGGTGGATGTAATGCGAATTCCACTTCAACTTCACCGACATCTAGTAATTCTTTTATAGCACTTATGGTATTTTTCTTGATAATTTCTAGTGCGGGACATCCTAAAAAGGTTGGCAGAAGAACAACTTTCACATGATTTCCATTCGTCGTAACTTCACCGATCATGCCGAGATCAAAGATGCTGACCGTGTCTATTTCTGGATCTTTCACGTTCAGCAGAGCTTCATAAATCCGCTCAACCGACACTTCTGTAAATGCAGTCATGTTGCCTCCTCCTTTCCCGATCTTTTACCAGACGGCGGCTGTATCGAGCTTGTAAACTTCTGAAAGAGTTGTTAGAGCCTCCTCCAGATCTTTTGTGTGTTGTCCATTTCGTCCGTTTTTTACTGGATGATCAGGAATTTTCAACATTTGCATGTGCACCGCTAGCATCATTGGTTCGATGCTTATTTGCCATTTTTGTTTCAATTCTTCCTCACTGCCGATAAGCCCACTAGATTCGATCGCTTGTTTTTGATCGCCGTAAGAGAAAACATCTCCGAAATCATCCATCACTCGGGAGATTGCATCATTCATTTTCTTTTTTGCTACATCTGTAGAATTCATCAATTGCTTGAACCACGTATCCCAGTGCAGGCGGTGATAATAAAGTTCCATTCTCACTTTTACAGCTACTTCCGCAAGAGGTTGGTAGGAGCTTTCGCATAAAGAGTCGATTTTCACTTTTTTCGCTTGTGTATATAAATAACTTCGTGCAACCGCATATGCCCAATCATAATGGGGAGTTTCCAAATAATATCCTTCCCCGTTCACGCGTTCTGTTAAAATACTGTTTTTTCTATCCGCTACCAGGCGAAAATGAGCCAGATCATCAGCTTTTCCTGCACCCAGATTTTCAAGAAGTGAGTAATACATTGCAGCATGCCCCATCGTATCCTGGCTGATTGAAGAATAAGCGATGTCCGCTTCGATATGAGGAGCAAGTCCTAACCATTCCGATCCACGAAACGAGTATAAAAAGTCATCATCAGCCAACTGGAATAACAAATTTTTTACAGCTTCTGTATATTCCGGGCTCATCACTGAGTCAGCATTGTTCATTTTCTATCGCCTCCCCATGACAAGATTTCTTTTTCATCCAGCATTTCCTGTTCATATTGACGCCATTTCTTTTTCAAGTAACCATACCCTTTGGTCGTGCGGTATTCTTTGTTTTCTAGCCGGTTAAGTGTCAATTTTTCTTCAGCATTCATTCGTTTAATGTGCTTACGGTTGACGATCCAAATGTCTGCAACAGGCTCACGTCGCATAAAGTTTTCCTGCGCTAAAATTAGCGCCATATCTTCATTCGGAGCCAGTAAACTGAATTGGTGCTGGAAAGCTGAGCTCGGTGTTCGTTTGCTAAAAATTTCATATTCCTGATAAAATGTTTTCTCTTCTTCCACTTCACCTGACTCCTTTCATTAACTTATATTCGCACTGAGTGCATCCCGTACCCATGAATTATATTCATAAGAATGTCGGCGTAGATTCAGTCGTGCTTCCGAACGTTGCCCCTGATTTTTAATGATTTTCTTAAATTCATTCCAATCCGGCTGCTGATAGGACCATAAATTGCTATCTTTGTTGAAATGGAAGGTCGGATCCGGTATGGTCAATCCCAGTGAAAGTATTCGTGGCATGTATTTATCAAAAAAGATTTGCCTAAATTCTTCATTTGTTTTAGTCCGGATTTTATATTTAATTGTTAAATCTTGTTTGGATGAACCGGTCGTTTCCTTACTAGCTGGCCCGAAGAACATAAGAAGTGGTTCCCACCAACGATTCAGTGCCTCTTGAACCATCGCTTTCTGTTCATCTGTTCCTTCAGCTAACGCTAAGATGATGGATTCACCATGTTGAGCATGGAATACTTCTTCTGCACAGATTCGTTGCAGTGCTCTTGCGTACGGACCATATGAAGCTTTAAGCATATCTGTTTGGGTAATAATCGCGGCACCGTCAACTAGCCATCCAATAATCCCTGCATCCGCCCATGTTTTCGTTTCCATATGAAAAACATTATGAAACTTCAAATCTCCATTAAATAGATCCTGCATTAAGTCTGCACGGGTTTTGTTATATGGTGTCAGTAAGTCCTCCGTTACACGAARCAGAAGCTGCCCATGCCCCATCTCGTCCTGTACCTTTGCCATAATACCGAGTTTCCGGTTCAAAGAAGGAGCTTTAGGTACCCATTCTTTTTCAGGTAAAGCTCCCATAATTTCGCTCATGCCGTGCATCGAAATTAGCTTTATGAGTGTCTGTCTATATTCTTCCGGCATCCAGTCATCCGCTTCAATTTTGTCACCAGCTTCAATGCGTTTCATAAAATGTGTATACTGTTTTTCTTCATTTGGGGTGTTTACATTTGTCATATTGAACCCTCCTTATCTAAAGATATGCGTAGTTGATCTTTCCCATAACGTTATATATACGTTAATTAATTACTTTGTTACATTGAATCGAATGTCTATTTTATATATTTATTATTTCACCAATTCTGCAGTTTCAGAATTCACCTTTTCCATAACTGACGTACTATGAAGTGGCTGAACTTTTGAAGATGGATCAATATAAACTTTTGCATTGCTAATTGCTGTTGGAGCCTCTCCAAAACCTGAAGCAATCAGTTTTACTTTGCCTTCGTATGTGCAAATATCTCCCGCAGCGAAAATGCCAGGAATGCCAGTTTCCATTCTTGAATTTACAACAATGCTGTTTTTCTCAAGAGTCATGCCCCAGTTCTTGATAGGACCAAGTGATGATACAAAACCATAATTGACAAGTACAGCATCTACATCAATGATAGTTGTTTCGTTGCTTTTTACTTCTTTCAATACAACCTGTGTAATACTGTCTTCTCCATTAAACTCTGCAGGAATGAAAGGAGTCAGAACTGTAACAGAGGAGTTTTTCATCTTTTCCACTGTGTTTTCATGTGCGCGAAATTTATCACGACGGTGAGCTATGGATACTTTCTCTGCGATTGGCTCTAACATTAGCGCCCAGTCAACTGCAGAATCCCCGCCACCAAAAACATGCACTTTTTTTCCGGCAAATTGTTGTAAATCATTGATTAAATAATGCAGATTACTTTCTTCGAATTTTAATGTGTTTTCCATATCCAACTTCTTAGGATGGAAAGCTCCATTCCCTGCTGTTATCAATATGGTTTTTGAATAATGTATGCCTTTACTCGTTATAAGCTTAAATGTGCCATCGGCTTGTCTTTCAAGTGCCTCCACCTCTTGATTCAAACAGATTGTTTGTTCAAATTGACCCATTTGTTCTAGTAAGTTATCAATAAGTTTTTGTGCAGATATTTTCGGAAAACCGGCAACATCGTAAATATATTTTTCTGGATACAATGCAGACAATTGCCCTCCAAGTTGCGGGAGGCTTTCAATAATTTTGCAGGACATATTACGGAGCCCAGCATAAAAGGCGGAGAATAAACCGATGGGTCCTCCCCCAATAATCGTTACGTCATACATTTCCCGATCATGAGACATTATCATTTCCCCCCTATATTATCGTTCGTTCTTTAATAGCACAGTAAAAAAACATTTCGTTTTATATATATAACACTTTATATACGTTTTACTACAATTCTGTAATACTTACTTTAGATTAATGGCGGGAGAGTTAGATGTCAATAATAATTTCAGAAAATTCCAAATGAAATACTCCTTCATCTTTCATCGTAATTCCTAACCCCGTTCCAAGAATAGGGTTAATAATAGAAAATATTAAAATGAAGCCAAAATAAAAAGCCTCGCCAAATTTGGCGAGGCCTTGTCTCTTTTCAGCTTTGTTAAACGATGTTGTTGGTTGCTTATCATGCATTTGCGCACATCATTAAACAGCCCTTAAAGTGCTTTATCGTCAATAGAATTTAACCATTGTTCAATTGGTCCGATTACGGATTCAACGCAACCATCTTCGAATGGTGAAATCAAGTTGGCTTCTTTTACAAGTCCTGTAAACGACAGGCTTCCTCCAATTTTACATAAGTGTACATAATCTGCCCAAGCTTGCTCACGGTCTTCTAACGTTCGTTTGAAGAACTGGAATGCACAGATTTGAGCCAATGTATAATCAATGTAATAGAACGGACTTTGATAAATATGGCCTTGTCGTTGCCAGAACCCACCTCTGTTTAAGTAGTCATTACCGTCATAATCACGGTGTGGCAAATATTTTTCCTCAAGCTCACTCCAAGCCTTTTTACGTTCAGCTGGCGATGCCTCCGGATTTTCATAAACAAAGTGTTGGAATTCATCCACAGCTACCCCATATGGCAAGAATTCAAGCGAACCGCTTAAATGGGAGAATTTGTATTTATCCGTATCCTCCTTAAAGAAGTTTTCCATCCAAGGCCACGTAAGAAATTCCATACTCATAGAATGAATTTCACATGCTTCGTATGTTGGCCAATTATATTCAGGGATTTCAAAATGACGACTTGAATACACTTGGAATGCATGTCCCGCTTCATGTGTGAGAACATCTATATCTCCAGATGTACCGTTAAAGTTAGAAAAAATGAAAGGTGCTTTGTAATCTTCGATATACGAACAGTACCCACCGCTTGCTTTCCCTTTTTTCGCGACAAGATCCATCAGATTATTGTCTATCATGAAATCAAAGAATTCACTCGTTTCCTTCGACAATTCATCATACATTTTTTTGCCGCCATCAATGATCCACTCCGGCGAACCTTTAGGTGTGGCATTTCCGGTTTTGTAATTGATTGATTCATCGTAGTATTTGAAATCATCCACCCCGATGCGAGCCTGTTGACGTTCTTTTAACTTGGATGCCAACGGAACAATGAAATCCTTGACCTGATCACGGAAGTTCATGACCATTTTCGCGTCATAATCTGTGCGAATCATACGATAATAGCCCAGTTCCACAAAGTTTTTGTATCCTAATGTACGGGCAATCTCCGTCCGAACTTTTACCAAATCATCATAAATCCGATCGAGTTGCTCTTCGTTTTCTGCGAAAAAGCTGAAGTAAGCGTCTTTTGCCCGCTTCCTCATGTCACGGTCTGTAGATTCAGTGAATGGTTGCATCTGTGCCAAGGTGCGCTCTTCATTTTCAAAATTGATTTTGGCAGACGCAATCAATTGTTGATATTCTGATGATAGTTTATTCTCTTTTTGCATCATTGGAATGACTTCAGAAGAAAAAGATTTAATCTGTGCTTCCGCAATGGCAAATAATTGAGTGCCCCACTTTTCTTCCAACTCGTTACGGAAAGATGAGCTCACCAGTGACTTATAATATTTTGTAATTAAATCATCTACTTTTGGACTTAGTTCATCGAAGTAGTCCCGTTCCGCTTTGTAAAACTCGTCATTTGTGTCAATTGAATTTCTGATGTAGACAATGTTCATCATCGTTCCCACATGGTTTCTGATATCATTGATTTGCTTCATTGCTTCACTTTGTACTTCAACAGTTTCGGCGTCATTAAACTCAGTTAATGCTTCATTAAATTGCGTTTCAATCTGTTCGAATTCAGGTCGTGTATACGCAAATTCTTCAAATTTTGTTACCATCCTAAACATCCCCTATTATTTTCAAATCGCAATCTAAGAATTTTTAATCATTTGATTACGTCTACTCATAAATAGTTTACTATTAATTCATTTATGACAACAAGAAAAATTATTTTATTTAGAATGTTAGGTAAATTTATTCTGACCACTGGTTTTGTTGTTCTTCTGTCGCTACTAACTGTAAGTCGTCAGCTGTTATTGTAATGATTTGATAGTCATGACGTTCTGCATATTTCATGGCCAGTTCTTTCATAAACTTTGGTGAACCTTCATTTTCCTCATCATAAATGATCAGGAGACCGTCAGAATTTCGTATTATGAATTTATTCTTTTCGATAAATTGCCAAGGACCTTCATAAGATTTTTTCGTCACACTTGTTTGAAAATCAGCATTTGCACATATCGTTTGATACATTTCTTTTTTGCTGTCATTCCAGTTCTTTTCTTGCTCAAGAAAAGGCGTAATGACTGCGTATTTTAAATGCGGGAATGATTGCTTCAAATCAATAACCAATTGCGCTGCCCACGTTTCGACCCCTAACTGCCCACTGACAATAACCCATTCCAGTCCATCGTCAATTAGTTCAAGGAGACGATTTTCTAATGCCTTCTTTATAAAACCTACGCCTGGATGTTTATCGTCGAAAACACCAATCTCGTGCTGTTTATAACCCGTAATCACTAATCTTTTAATCATTTGAAAACCTCCGTATCACTAACGTATCTATGTAGTATTTTAGCATTTAATAGAAACAACAGTTTGGTGAACAACTTCCAGATTATCAAAAAATAAAGACCCTCCAATTTCAGAGGGTCCGGATATCATTAATTATATTAAAAACATGGCTACGATTGTTGTAACAACCAACCCGATTGTTACAGGAAGAAGGTTTCTTCTCGCAAGTTCAAATGGATCGACACCACAGATAGCTGCCGCTGGAATTAGAGCCCATGGAACCAACGTCCCTCCGCCAACCCATATGGCTGCAATTTGACCAAGAGCGGTCAAAGTAGCTGCACCGGCACCGATTGCATTAGCAAAGATAGTGGCAACAGAACCTACCAGAGAAATACCCGAGAACCCCGAGCCATCCAAGCCAGTTATGGCGCCAACAATCGTCAAAGTAACTGCACCGACCTCTTTACTTAATGGAACGAGTGATGCAAGAGCTACACCAAGGTCGTTGACGATGCCATGTGAAGTCTTCGGCAATAGTTCACCGATTATTTTATTGAACCCTGCATCACCCAGATAAAAGAATGCAGCAATCGGAATGACTGCACCGAACACTTTAAAACCGAATTGGAAACCTTCGATAAAGTAACTTGTAGCTTTTTCAAGCCCTTTATTTTTATGGCTGACCATTGTAATGAATAAGAGGATGAAAACAGATGTACCGCCTATCAATGCGGTTGCATCGCCACCCTGTAAATCAAGAATGGACATCGCAATCACGTCGAGTGCAAACAGTACAGGGATCAGGAGTGCAAAAAAGCGCTTTTGTCCTGCGGATAGCAACGTTAATTGATGCTCAGTCGGTTCCGTTGTTGGCATGGCTGATATTCCTGTAGTTGCTGTTAACAATCCGGATTTTAAGTCTCGTTTCAAGAAATAAAACGCAGTGATCGTGGTAACAAGACCCATCACAATAACTAGAGGAATACTTGCACTGATGACATCACCAACTGGAAGCCCCGCAGCATCCGCGGTCAGTTTTGGTGCTCCTTGAATAATGAAATCACCTGATAACGCAATTCCGTGCCCGAATAAGTTCATTGCCATGGCAACCCCGAGTGCAGGCAAGCCTACTCGAAGTGCGATTGGAAGTAATACAGCGCCCATCAATGCTACAGCTGGAGACGGCCAGAAAAACCATGAAATGACCATCATTAAGATTCCGATTGTCCAATAAGCCAATGCAGGGGTCTTAATGAGTTTCGAAAACGGTGAAATCATCACATCATTGATTCCGGTCGTTGTCAGAACTTTACTCATCGCGACAATGATTGAGATAACAAGTATCGTTGGCAATAATTCTGTAATCGCGAAAATGAAGCTGTTAAAAATACTACTGATTGAGCCACTCAATGAGCCAGTGGCAGTAATGGCAATTAGAAAAATACCGACGATACTTACTATGGTTGTATCACGTCTCATCACCATAAAGCCGATGATTAAAAAGATAAAAACGACATAAATCCAATGCAACGCTGTTAATTCAACACCCATCAGATTTCTTCTCCTTTCTTGCATCCTTTTGTTTGAAGAGGGTATCCCTACTTCAAGATGTTCTATAGGATATGTGCAGCAAGAAAAGTGGTGTGAGGAATGCCCAAGAATTTGAGAGACAAAAAACACCGCTCAATCATGTGAGCGGCGTGATAATTATTATTAAAAATCAAAGTTATCTGGATCTGGACCTACACGTTTGTTTTCATTGAGTGAAGAAATTTTCTCCATTTCTTCTGCCGAAAGCTCAAAGTCAAAAATAGATGCATTTTCAACAATACGATGTTCATTGATTGATTTTGGAATGGTCACAACATCATTTTGAAGATCCCAACGCAAGATGATTTGTGCCACGGATTTTCCATGTGTCTCAGCAATTTCTTTAAGTTTCACATCATCAAGTAATTGCCCTTGCATAAGGGGTGACCAAGCTTCAAGTTGAATATTGTTTTGTTGGCAAAACGCACGCAGGTCTTCCTGAGTCAATTTAGGATGGTATTCAACTTGATTGACCATCGGAACGATTGTTGCATCTTTCATTACATCTTTTAGGTGATGAATATGGAAATTACTTACTCCAATTGCTTTTACACGGTTTTCAGTATAGATAGTTTCAAGTGCTCGCCAAGTATCTTTATACTTTCCTTCTACTGGCCAGTGAATTAAGTATAGATCTAAGTAATCCAAGCCTAATTTTTTTAGGCTTGTTTCATAAGCGTCCAAAGTAGTTTCGTATCCGAAATCTGCATTCCACACTTTAGAAGTGATGAATAATTCTTCTCGTGAAATACCGGTTTCTATCATTCCCTGACGGATACCTTCACCCACTCCCTCTTCGTTTTGATATACAGCAGCAGTATCAATGCTGCGGTATCCCTTTAAGATAGCAGTCTTCACAGCTTCTATTACCTCAGTTCCTTCTTCAACTTTAAAAACGCCTAATCCGAACCAAGGCATTTTGATTCCATTATGTAAAGTTGTACATGCTTGCAAGTTATTTTTCATTTTTGTTATTCCTCCAGTGTCTACATATTTTACACTTTCCCATTCTCTCTTTTTTCATTTAACACTTCAATTAATTGACCTTACCAATATAATTTTCATGGGTAATAAACGCTCTTTTCCTTGAAAATACTGATTTGTTACACACTTGCATTATGCAAATTAATGCAAAGTGAGATACTTGCATTTTACAACAATAATCAATACCAAGTAACTTACAATGAATGTGTTTGTATTCCACAACTATTACACATAAGAAAAACCATCCCCTGTTTGTTGGGAATGGCTTACTTCTTAACCTAAATCTTTACCGTAAACAATTTCATCTTCATCCTGCACATCCACCGCATTAATGATATGTACTGATGTGCGTAAATACATTTTTGCGGTTTCATCTGTTAGCTCCCAGCGTTCATCTGGCATCAATTCAAAAGGCACCATACGGGTTTCTTTTGATTTTACTGAGCCTACCATTTCAATGGTGTGTTTCGCCACACACTCTTCAGTTACATCAAAATCACTGTCTTCCCGATGTCCTTCTTTTCTCAACAATACTTCTAGTTTAATGAATTCAATAACTTGTTCGCTTTGACCACCATCAATATAAATTTTACCTGATAGTGATTCTCCGTGCGCAATTTCAGGTTTGTCTACAACAGTATCTACTTTCATTGAACCAATACCAATTGTAGACAAAAACTTTTTCAACATCATGTCTTCCTCCCTGTCATAGAAACCATTCCATCCATTCCAACTAATTCACTTATCTTATGTCCATTATCAATAATGATGATCAAGCTCAGTTTCATGTCGATTGTATCTACGCTTAAATAACTTATAAATATGCGTGACCAATACTTTAAGTAAAGCATACCCTGGAATCCCTAAAATTACGCCTGGAACTCCAAACAATGAACCCGCAGTCAATAAAACAAAAATAATGGTAATTGGATGTATATGTAGTGATTTACCCATAATCTGGGGAGAAATAAACTTCCCTTCTACTAATTGTACGACTGTCCACACAATCGCCAATTTAAACAGCATGAATGGGGATGTAACGACAGCAATTACAGCTGCTGGTGCGATTGCAATAATCGGTCCTAAATAGGGCACTACACTAGTAACCATGGCTAAAACCCCTAGAAGCAAAGCATAGTCCATACCAATAATAAGGAAACCGATGAACACCATAGATCCAATGCAGAACGCGATCAAAATTTGTCCTTGAATATAGGCACTGATTTGTTTGTCTGCATCTTTCATTACCTGACGCGTATCTTCTCTCATGCGTGGAGGCAATAAATTCAGAATATATTGCGGTAACTTTTCTCCGTCTTTCAACAAGTAAAACAGAATAAATGGTACGGTTACAATCGCCAATATTAAACCTGTCAAAGTGGAGATTACTTTCCCAATCCCACTAGCAACTCCACCCACAGCATCCTGAAGGGTATTTCCGATATTCTCAGGTAGTTGTTGAAGTATTATATTTACATCAAATTCAAGATTAGCATAGTAACTCGAAAAGATTGATGTTTTAAGAAAGGCATCAACAGATATAACAAGTTCCATGAAATATCCAGGGAAATCTTGAATCAAATTCGTTAACTGCGTTTTTAGGAACGGAAACACAAGTAAGATTAATAAGGTGATGAGGCCGATTAACCCTAAGAAAATAATAAGAATGCCCCAGATTTTCGGTATTTTCAACCGTATCAGAAGCCGAAGTAAAGGACGTAAAAGGTAATACCCAATGGTTGCTAAAATGACAGGCAATACGACATTAGCCAAAAACACTTGCATGGGATAAAAAACAAACGAAACGACATCAAAGATCCATATAATCAAACCCAATAATAAGATCAATAACATTAAATATAGTGTATTCCTCCCACCTAGAAACTGAATGAATCTAGTAGAAAAAAAGGATGTTTTTTCTGGTTGCATATCATGTCCCCACTTTCGAATTCTCATAATCTAAAGAATGATTATGATAAAACTAATTTTACAGGAAAATTGCGCTGATAATCAATTTATCAACGCAATCGCATTCCTAGGAATTCACTTAAAGCCTGCTTATTTTCATCTAGATTTATTTCAATGACAGATCCTACACCTGGATATGACCCAAAATCATAACTATGTTCCACAGGGATGGTCATTTTATTAATGTCTACTCCCCCGCTGAACGCCAGGCTTAGTACTCGTTTGACTTCATCTGTAGATGAGTAATCAGACTGAACATAACCATGGATGGCTCCTGCAAATTTCGGGTAATGAGCTACATTGGAAGGACTCATGATTTCATCTTTTAATGCTTCCATAACTTTTTGCTGTCTCGCAACTCGTCCGAAATCCCCTTCAGCATCTGCACGGAACCGTGCATATCCTAAAAGTTCCTTCCCATTCAACTGTTGAACTCCAGGTTCAAGAGAAACCCCAATTTTCTCGGACATCGCTTTTTCGACATCTATTTCGACACCGTCTGGTGCAACAATATCAACCAACGATTCAAAGCTTTTAAAATCTATCAGCGCATAATGGTGGATTGGCACGCCGAACATACTTGAAATCGTATCCTTGACAAGTTGTACGTCACCTAAGTAGTATGCAGTATTCAGCTTATAGGATTTGTATCCTGGAATTTGAGCGTAAATATCTCGCATGAACGACACAACATTCACTTCGTCGGTTTCTTTATTCCACGAAACCAGCATCATGGTATCAGAACGGGATTGTTCTTCTCCCCGAGTATCTACACCAAGAACCAAAACATTCTCAATGGATGGGTTTTTTACATCCATCGGATCACCTGTGAACTCAATATCATTTTTTCCTGTATTGGAAGCCAGCTCTTGACCAGCTTTAAACTGAACGAATGAATATATAGCTACTCCTATTGCAGCCAAAAATAGAAGAGTCATAAAAAATCTACCGAAACGAAACTTTCTTTTCCTTCTCATGGAACGACGATTTGGAACTTGTTCTTCCAAAACGCTCCCCCCTTTCATACTTTTCATATAATAGAACGAAATAAGTCCAAAAAAGTTGCTTTTTTTCCTCTTCAATCATAGTTGTTGAGCACAGAGGATGCAAGTGCTACAATACGGTCTATGCAGGTTTGAGAGGAGTTTTATAAATGGAAATAGCTACATTTGCAGGCGGTTGTTTTTGGTGTATGGTCAAGCCCTTTGATCAATGGGATGGAATAGAGTCCGTCATTTCAGGTTATATGGGTGGACATGTTGAGAATCCTACATATGAAGACGTGAAAAAGGGAGATTCAGGGCATCTTGAGGTCGTACAAATTCAGTTTGACCCATCTGTTTTTACATATAAACAATTACTTGAAATTTTTTGGCAGCAAATTGATCCAACGGATGACGGAGGTCAATTCCAGGACCGCGGAGAATCTTATAAAACAGCGATTTTCACACATTCCGATGAACAAGTGGAAATCGCGAATGAATCAAAACAAGCACTCGCAGAGAGCGGACGTTTCTCCAAACCAATCGTCACACCAATCCGTCCAGCGGAAACGTTTTATTTCGCAGAAGACTATCATCAAGATTACTATAAAAAAGAACCGGATCATTACGCAGAAGATCGCGCTACGTCCGGCCGTGATAAATTCATCCAAGAGAATTGGAAGAAGTAATTCAATTTCTAGCCTTGCGATTGCAAGGCTTTTTTATTTAGGCACGCTTATCGCACATTTGCGCTAGTCGCATGTTTCGGGTGAACTCACAAATATCAAATGCTTTCTTTAACATGACCTTTATTTAAAAGGACCGTGACTATAAACATTCCTATAATTAAAGCGAGCAAGACAAAGAACGTCATTTGATGTGTTCCGCTCCAATCGTATAAAATACCGATTGCCAAAGGAACAAGCCCTCCCATGATAAAACCGCCTGTCTGAACCATTGCCGTCCATGCGTTCGCTTCTATTGCATCTGTCGTTTCATCGAGTGGTAGCAGTAATGCAAGCGGGAACAATACACCAAGTGTAAATCCAAGGAGAATCGCTGCCGGCCAAATCAGTGTCATATTCCCTGTCAATAACAAAACAATTCCAATGGTCCCGATAATGAGCGCGGAATAAATCCAAAATGATCGGATCGGAAATTTCTCAAGTAGTAAAGGGATGAAAATGTTTGTTACTATTTGTGCGACTGTCAAAACACTGATAACTGAACCTGCTTCAACCACATTAAATCCTAGTTCACTCGCTGCAGATGCAAGCCATGTCGTCAATGAGAAAAACAATGAAGCTTGAAAACCAAAAAACAATAAAATAAGCCATGCTCTCGTATTTGTCCACGGCGAACGGAATGATGCTGTCACATTTTCTCGTTCAATCGGAACAGAGTTATCTTTTTCTGGCTTCATGGCAACGACCCAAACCAAGAATGCCAACAATGCTAACGAAGACCAGAAAGCTAGGGCATACTCCCATTCTTCACCGATCTTGACATATAATATACCGGTTAAACCAGCACTCAATGTTGCACCAGCACCCATACCTAGTGAATAGATTCCTATAGCTGAAGCAGTACGAGTAGGGAATTTTTCTTTAATTAATGATGATAAAATAGGTCCGATAATTGCTATGGCAACACCTATTACAAAAGCAGTCACCAATAGTGATACATAGGCATTTAACCATGCACGCAATAAAGTAAGCACACCTATTAAGACGATTAATAAAGAAATGCCTCTTCTTTGTCCGAATTTATTCAGCCAGTGAACTGCCAATGGTGCGAATAATCCCATACAGATTACGGGAACCGCCGTTAACAAACTTACTTCGCTGTTCGTCAAATTTAAATCATTACGGATTGTGTCCAGTAATGGCCCGATTGATGTAATAGCAGGTCGTAAATTTAAGGCAATCAAAAAGATGGCAATTAATAATGATGTCATTGATTTTTGGGAATTCATAGTCTCCGCCCTCTATAAATAAAATAGTTCTCCACCAAGTAAATCATATCAGACGTCCTACCACAACTATGAATCTTTGTATCTAGAATGCAAACTTGTGTTCCCTTTTGATAATTTGTACAATAAATGGTGAAAGGGTGAATAAATTGAAACTCATTCAATGGAGCTACACGAAAAGATACCAAGTGAAAGCTATTTTTGATGAATTTCCAAATATGATTCTCGTATTCAGGACGATAGGGTCCTATTATTTTATATTTACTACAAAAGGATCGATAGAAAATCGATATCCAACCAGAAAAGATTATGTTGAAATGGAACTGTTGGTAAATGAGCAGCTGCAAACGTTGCAATCCTACATAAATCGCAAGTCACCACTCGAAATGAAGTGGGTTGACGAATGGTTGCAAAAAAAAGAACTTCCACTTACACAATTGGAAGTCCTTTCTCATAAAGAATAATTTGCTTGCGACCAAGCGATTTTGCGTTGTAAAGTGCTTGGTCTGCACGTTTCAATAAATCTTCCATTGATTGTTGGATATCATATTTATGCACACCAGCCGAAAATGATAACGGTACTGGATCCATTCGGTATTTTAACAATTCTTCATTGCAGCAATCTTGTAGAGAAAGTAATTGACGGTGAATTTCCTGCGTGTTGCTGTTTTGAAAAAGAATAATAAATTCTTCTCCACCCCACCTCGCAACGACATTCGGATCAATAATTTTCCGTCTTAATAGGTTAGCAAAAGTTTGGAGGGCAATATCCCCAAATGTATGCCCGTATTGATCGTTGATGTTCTTGAAATGATCCAGATCCAATATCGCCAAAGTAAAAGACTGTCCGCTCACTTCAAAACGATTTTGAGCCTTACGGATTTCCTCCACCATTTTCCGTCGATTTAATAGTGAGGTTAAGTGATCGGTAATGGAAAGCCCCTTTACTTGTTCGACCAAACGTTCCAACTCCTCATTGCTCCTATGTAGCAAAATCTCAATTTCTTTTCGCTCGGTAATATCGATATGTGTTCCAATCATGCGATTGGCGAATCCTCGACTGTCACGCTCCACCGCTTTTCCACGACCCAAAACCCACCCGAAAATCCTTTTTACATTTGGAAATATATGTTCATAATAATTATAGGTCCATTCCAAGTCATTTCGTGAAATGTTGTTTCAAATACCCTTTCCACATTACCCATAATATACCAACTTTTTTATTCACTTATTATAACTGAAAGCAAAAATTAAGGCTACCTAATTCAGATATACCAATCACGAGCATCCTGTATTTCCTTCATTGTCAATTGGTGTCCGTTGTTATACCATTTTTCCTGAACTGTAGCGCCTTGAACACGTAATACATCAATTAACTCCTGCGTTTCTTTTCGAGGAATAATGGGATCATTTGTTCCTGCCCCAATAAAAATATGTGCATTCTGTATTTCTTTAACTGTGTTGTTTCGATATGGCACCATTGCATGGAATAAAATCGCTCGATCGACAATTCTCTCATATTTCATCAGCAATGTTGCTGCAATATTTGCTCCATTGGAATAGCCAATAACTGTGACAAGGTCAGTGTTCGGTGCATAATGCGATAAAGCTTCCTTTAGGAACGTATGGAGTTCTTCTGCGCGGTAAAACAAATCTTTCTCGTCAAAAATACCTTCTGCTAGACGTCGGAAGTATCGTGGCATGCCCCCCTCCAAAACATTTCCACGAACTCCAAGTAAGGATGCTGTCGGATCGATATGTTTTCCCACATTAATCAAATCATGTTCATTTCCACCTGTACCGTGTAGCAATATCAAGACGTTTTTTTTATTTGTTCCTTCAATAAATACATGTTGATGTGTTTCATTCATCGTTATCCCCTCCTTCTTTTCATTTTATCTTGAATTAAAGATATATTCCACTCTTAAAGTTTGAGCATTCTTATACCCTTTCATGATATAATAGAAGCATTGTGAAAAATAAGGAGGTTCAAACATGATTGCTGTAAGTAATGTAAGTTTACGCTTCGGAGATCGTAAGCTTTTCGAAGACGTCAATATAAAATTCAACCCAGGTAACTGTTACGGATTAATCGGTGCTAACGGTGCAGGAAAATCAACTTTTATTAAAATCTTATCAGGTGACATTGATACACAAGAAGGTAATGTCATCATGAACCCGAACGAACGTATGGCTGTCCTAAAACAAAATCACTTTGAATATGAAGAGTATCCTGTTTTGGAAACAGTTATGATGGGTCATAAACGTTTGTATGAAGTCATGAATGAAAAGAATGCCATCTATATGAAAGAAGATTTCTCTGATGAAGATGGCATGCGTGCTGCTGAACTTGAAGGTGAGTTTGCTGACATGAACGGATGGGAAGCAGAATCTGAAGCGGCTATCCTTCTTCAAGGTTTGGGAATTGGTGAAGAATTCCACACGAAAAAAATGGCAGATTTAACTGGTTCTGAAAAAGTGAAAGTTCTACTGGCACAAGCTCTATTCGGCAAACCAGATGTACTTTTACTCGATGAGCCTACTAACCATCTGGACTTAAAAGCGATTCAATGGTTGGAAGAATTCCTAATCAACTTTGAAAATACTGTTATCGTCGTTTCCCATGACCGTCACTTCCTTAATAAAGTTTGTACACATATTGCCGATCTTGATTTCGGTAAAATTCAAGTGTATGTAGGAAACTATGATTTCTGGTATGAGTCAAGCCAATTGGCACTTAAAATGTCTCAAGATCAGAACAGTAAAAAAGAAGAGAAAATCAAAGAACTTCAAGCGTTCATTGCACGATTTAGTGCCAATGCCTCGAAGTCTAAGCAAGCTACTTCTCGTAAAAAAATGTTGGATAAAATCGAATTGGACGATATCCGACCTTCATCACGTAAGTATCCATATGTAAACTTCCAAATGGGCCGTGACATCGGAAATGATGTATTGTCCGTTCAAGATATTACAATGGAACATGAAGGCCAAACATTATTTAAAAACATTCATTTCTCTGTAAATAAAGATGACAAAATCATCTTGATTGGTGATCCAATTGCAAAATCTTCTTTACTACGTGTATTGGCTGAAGAAGTGCAACCTGTTGAAGGTTCAATTCGTTGGGGTGTCACAACTACTCGTTCATACTTCCCTATCGACTACAGTGAATACTTCACTGGAAAAGAAAATTCTTTAGTTGATTGGTTACGCCAATATTCTCCAGATGACGAAAGCGAAACTTTCTTACGAGGGTTCCTTGGACGTATGTTGTTCTCTGGCGAAGAAGTAAAGAAAAAACCTGCTGTACTATCAGGTGGAGAAAAAGTTCGTTGTATGCTTTCTAAAATGATGTTAGCTAACGCTAACGTTTTGCTGTTGGATGAACCGACTAACCACTTAGACTTGGAATCAATTCAAGCACTGAACAATGGATTAATTGCTTTCAAAGGCGCAATGATTTTCACTTCTCATGATCATCAGTTCATTCAAACAATTGCTAATCGTGTAATTGAAATCATGCCTGATGGATCAATTTTGGATAAACAATTATCATTTGATGAATTTTTAGAGTGGAAAGAAGCACAAGGAATTAAATCATAATACAGAAAAAAGTGCGAAGGATTTTCTCCTTCGCACTTTTTAATTTGATTTTTTTATAAATCGACCAAGTAATGATCGTGCAGGTAATTTACCGAGCAGTCCATCGCTGGTTTCGGAAATTTTTTTCAAGGCATCCAGTAACTTTTGATCACCAACCCAGTGCTCTTCCAGTATTTCAGGAGAAAATTTATTCAATAGTAAATTTACAACGAACGTGGCCACTATGATGTCATCAATAAATCCACCTGGCCCAATCAAACCTTCAGGTATTACATCAATTGGTGCAATAAAATACAAAATACCACTTCCGATTAAAGCTTTGCTTTTCCCATCAATGCGTTGATCCAGCATGGATTTTGTGAGCAAATGAAACAAATCAGGTGCAAATAATAAATACGGTGCAAATTTACTCGCACTACCTGCGCGTGTTGCTAAAAATGTGGTAATTTTTTCGCGTAATTTTTCATAAAAGTCCTGTTGTTTTCTTGGTGTCGGCAGTTCATGTTTCAGTTCATATTGTGTCATGATCATTCTCCTTCCATACAAGTTACTATACCAAAAAAACAGAAGGATGAAACGTTTCGACCCTTTCAAACGTCTACTGTATAAATTACTTAGAGGAGGTCCATGATATGTCAGCAATCAAATATTCCATAGTTTTGCTGTTAATGCTCCTATTAAGTGCTTGTAGTGAAAAATCTACAGATGACTCCCCTATTGACACCGGTACTCCATCAGAAGAAATTCGAGAAGAAGTTCCTCAGACCGAAGATTCTGCTGAAGAAAAAATCGATCTAAAACGATATTTTATGAAGGATGGAACTGTTGCAAAATATTTAGGTGACGGCAACGAATATGCCAGTTATCAGGCACGCACTCAATGGCACAATGATGATACAGTATCAATTTATGAGGATAACGGTGGCACAGTCGTAATCCGCACTTATCGAATTACAGAGGATTCGATTCATTTAATTAAAGAGCAGGGTGAGTATTATGAAACATACTCTCCTACCGATGAAGAACTGCAGTCGCTGCCTATCATTTCCACAATTCTTCAAACACCTATTGAAACAGGAATAACGTTTGATGAATGGACAATCGTAAGTATTGACCAAACACTTGAAACTCCATATAAAACGTTTGATGAAGTCATTGTGTTAGAGAAAACGGACGAAAGTGGTGCGGTCCAACGTAAATATTTTGTGCAAGATTTCGGTGAAATCAAACGGGAATTTATCATGCAGGAAAACGATGCAGAATTCAGCGTGACTTCTACGCTTGAGTCTGTAGACTGATTCATGCTGGATTTTATATAAGACTTTGTTAAATGGTATGGTTGTTTATCGTACATTTGTCCGCGGAAAGGGCACAGATTCCATTTTTAGACATCACTGTGAAAGTTAACAAAGCCATATAAAAAAAAGAAGAGGCAATCCGATTTCGGAAGCCTCTTTTACATTGTTAAATTAAACTTTAGTTACATTAGCAGCTTGTGGTCCGCGGTTGCCATCGACAACTTCGAACTCAACTTTTTGGCCTTCATCAAGTGTCTTGAAGCCATCTCCTTGGATTGCTGAGAAATGAACGAACACATCGTTTTCTCCCTCAATTTCAATGAAACCGAAACCTTTTTCTGAATTGAACCATTTTACTGTACCTTGTTTCATGAACAAAACCTCCAAAAAAATAAAGTTAACAATCGTGATTATTTGTTGTAAACCTAAAAAACCACACATTCAACAGTACCAGCAAACGCCAATCACTACTGAAAATATGTGAGTTCAGGTCTCCGGTAAAACAATTTCAATTGTTAAGAATATTATATCATTTGCCCAACATCTGTCAATTTTATTCTTTGTATTTTCATAGCTTTTTATGTCATTTACATTTGTTTAGGAATCCCATTAATGAGCCACAAAACGCCATGATACACTTGTAAATCATCATCACACGCTTCGCAAAATTCCTGTTCGTCTTCTGTCCAGAAAGCCCAACAAGCTCCTTTTTCACTCGCTTCATTTGGATAAGATTTCCTGAGTTTTTCAAGCAGTGAATTCAAATAAATACTCGCTTCTGCTTCATTCACAAACACCTTTTTTTCAATGATGGTTGCTTCCCAACCTGAGAACATCCACCATGGTTCGTAACCAGCTTTCATATAAATGATTTCATTCATGATTAATCCATCCTTTTCTTTCAATCCTTAATCCCATTTTAGCAAACGATTTTCTAACGTCTAGTCATTCGCTCGTTTCTCTTTTCACCCTTTCATTCTTCTATAAACCTTATAACAATTCGAAATGATTGATAACTGGATAAAATTAATATAAGTTTAGTCATAACAAGGATGAAACCTTTTGTCGCGCCAACCGTATGTAATAGATAAGAACTCTTAAGGAGGGTTTCAACATGATCGATATAAAATATTTTATAACTCGACAATTTCTCGGTTTCCCTATATTTATAGGTAGCTGGATCGCATTTCAGTCAGGATTAAATTTAAACTTCATGCTTTCTGGCTTATTGGCGATTGGAACATATGCTGTCTCCAATCAAGTAATCAAAGTCGTTCAATCAAGGTTGATTGTATCCAAATATGGTTTAACCTTTGCTGAATATCGACATATCAGAATGCAATTAAAAGAAGCGAAAACTAAACTTAATCAATTAAATGGATACTTCCTGAAAGTTCGCTCCATAAGAGCATTTAAACAACTTTTTGAAATGAATCGTTTGGCGAAGCGTATTTTTCAAATTGTCAAAACCAATCCAAAAAAGTTTTATCAAGTAGAGCCATTTTTCTATGCACATCTGGACACTGCAGTGGAACTCACTTCTAAATATACTTTACTCGTTTCACAACCAGTTAAGGCAGCAGATGTTCAAATAGCCCTTCAGGACACACGGGAAACTTTGCTGGAACTTAATCAGGTAATGGAACAAGACCTCCGACAAGTGTTATCTTCCGATATTGAACATTTAAAAATGGAACTAGATTTCGCCAAAATCTCACTGAAGAATCATGCATCACCTTTACTATTGAAAGGAGAAACACCAGATGACCCAAAATCCATCGACTTCTAACCAAACGAAAACTATAGATGATTTACTTCATTCACCTTTTGATATGCAACCTCAAAAGATGGCACAAGATCCTATCAACGAGAAGCTTCCAGTAAAGATTTTGGATCGATTGTCCGAAGAAGAAAAGCAAAAAGCATTGGCTCTTGCTACTCAAATACCTGCTGGAAATTATGAAGCCATTCTCACCTATGGAGCCAATGCACAAACGGAATTGTCTTCGTTTTCTCACCAGATGTTGGATCATGTGCAAAAGAAAGATATCGGTCCTGTAGGCGATATTTTGAAAGACCTGATGGACAAGCTCGGGCAATTAAACCCTGAAGAACTATCTAACCAAAAAAAGTCTGGAATTAAACGGTTATTCGGCAAAGTCTCCCGTTCTGTTCAGGAATTAATGACAAAATATCAAAAACTGAGCACTCAAATCGATCGAATCGGCATCCAACTCGAACACTCCAAACGTGGCCTGATTGAAGATGTTCAAATGCTTGATAAATTGTACGACCAAAATAAAGCGTATTTTCAAGCATTGAATATTTATATTGCAGCGGCTGAAATCAAACGGGATGAAATTCTAAATGAAACCATCCCTGCCCTGCGTCAAAAAGCGGAAGCTTCTTCTGACCAAATGGCTTATCAGGAAGTCAATGATATGGCTCAATTTTTAGATCGTCTAGAAAAGCGTCTATATGATTTACAACTTTCTCGTCAAATCACGATTCAAAGCGCTCCGCAGATCCGAATGATCCAACAAACAAATCAGACGTTAGCCGAGAAAATTCAATCATCTGTTATGACGTCCATTCCATTATGGAAAAATCAGATTGCCATTGCTTTGACACTTAACCGTCAAATGAAAGCTGTAGAAGCTCAAAAACAAGTAACCAAAACAACAAATGATTTATTACTGAAAAACTCAGAAATGTTGAAAATCAACAGTCTTGAAACCGCTAAAGAAAACGAACGCGGCATCGTAGAAATTGAGACGTTGAAACAAACGCAGGAAAACTTGCTGCAAACGATTGAAGAAACACTGCGTATTCAGGCTGATGGTCGCGTGAAGCGTAAAGCGGCTGAAGTAGAAATTGCACGTATGGAAGAACAATTGAAACAGAGATTGTTAATCGTACATCAAGAACAAGAAAACCGTCCTCGCTAATGAGGACGGTTTTTTATTGTGTCACTTTACTACGAGATATAACATTCGTCGCAACAGTCTTAATGTCTGTGTTGTGAACTCATCGACATTTCTGGCAGTTGCGGTTCTTGGCCCGAACATCATTTGAAATAATTGCATTTGTTCTTCCACAGGTTGCTCTGCACTTAAATACAAATGAAGCATATGAATCCCTTTTTTCTCGATTTCAATGACTGCTTCTGCTGTATCGACTATACCATTTGCGGCGTATCCATAAGCCGAAGGTTCTCCATCGGAAAAAAGCAAAAGAAATTTATGCTTCTCAGAGCGTTTCTGAAGTCTTTCCGCCATCCAGCGAATAGCCAAGCCATCCCGATTATCTTCGTGCGCTTCAAGCGATAGAATTTCAGCTGCATGATCCTTCAAACCATCCTCGACTTGATGACAAAACAAAAATGAATTAGGTTGATTTRGTTCTGAGGCTTCATAAGCATCTTCATAATAGGAAACTATATCATGCCGAATGCCTAAATCCCGCAACACATCATGAAATAAAAGTACGGCTTTTTTCGTATCTTCCATTTTATCAATCATTGAAGCTGAGCTATCTACCAATAGGCCAAAAACCGCATCCAAAGGTAACGATGGATTATTTTTTTTATAGAATGGTTTTGGACGCTGTTCAGTTAACAATGAGGTTAAGTTCGGCATTAACCTACCTTTTGATAAATTTGTCCGTTTACTCTCAAGCTTTTGATCAATCCGTTTTCGCATTTCTTTTGTAAAAGCTTTCACAAACGGCTTTTGTTCTGCACGAATGGTTAAAATTTTGCCTTTCATCGAAGAAACTTCTTGAAGATCTATTCTTTTTTCCTCAATTGTCACGAATTGATGCTCATCACCGAATCGCTTGCCTGATTGTTTCGAGTATTTCTTTTCAGCACTACCATCTATTGTGGCATCTTGTTTCGATTTTTTATTGGTATTTGAAAAACCGACTCCTTCGCTTTGAATTTCATTGGAATCTTCCCCTTCTTCAAATCGACCATTGTCTGTCTTCCCTTTATTTCCTTTTGATAAATCAAATTCTAAATGCGGCCCAGCCTGTTTCTCACTTTCACGATGCCACGACCTGAACATTTCTTCAATGGATTCCTTTGCAGTTTGATCGTTCGAATTTTGCTGATCGATTTCACGCTGACCCTTAGTTTCAAAAGCAGGTTCCATTAAGTTTTCATGTAGTGTCATGAACGTATGAGTCAAGTCCTTAGTCGACTCTTCTTCCAAGACATAGAGAATCTCCAGACAGATTTTGCAACAGTCAGCTGTTGATTTTGCATCGTAAATAAATTGCCATTTTGCAAGAACTCGTTGGTAGTAGTCAGGATAATCTCCTGTTAACGCTGTGGCTTGCGAACCTTTACGAAGTGCTATATACAAATAATTAAACAGACTATCACTGATAAACCCTTTGTTGAAATTGACACTCATTTGCTGTTCATGGTAGGTCGTATAGACATCTTCCCTTACAGTAAATGCCTTGTCGGTACCGGGACGTTCTTGTCGGATCAAGTTGGAAAGTCTGAATTCTTCAGCACTCAAAGCGAGCTGCAAAGCAAATTCTTTTAGTGGAAAGTGCTCGACTTCTTTCTTGTATCGATCCCATGAAGGAAGATCGAAATGACTCCAAAAACCAGCTGTCAGTAAATACAAATCGGACAGTTGTCCATTCTGCACAATATCAGGTTCCCGATGTTGCCAAAAATGGCTCATTGAAATGGCGCCTTCTTTCGGACGGAATTCCATTAATTTACGAACGGTCAATGTTAAATATGGTGCACGGCTTAATGCTCTCGCTAAATGTTCCAATTGAATCATTCGTCTTGCATTTACCGTTTCATTGTTAAATTGAATAAATCGATTTACTGATGACAATTAACATCCCTCATTTCACCCAAGTATTCGCGAGTTCCATGACTAATTCTTTTTCACTATCATCATCTAACTTCTCCGCAATGGCATAACGGATTGCACGAAGTGGATCGATGTGTTGAGCAAGCTCCGTCGCATCAAGTAAACTGCGAATGGAAGCAGCTTCTTCACTTAATAAACCATTTTGAACTTGAATGAACATATCTTCAGAGAGATGAAGCATAGTTTTTATCAGGTTATGTGATGCTTGAGGATATTCACGAACGAATAATTCACGAAGGGGTTCACCGGTTAAATACGGGATGGCAAAAGAAATAAAACGATTTTTCAACGCTTCATTTAAAGGTGAAGTTCCGATGTATCCCTCATTTATTGCGGCTATTACGGTAAAGTCTTTGTGTGCTTTCAATACTTCACCAGTATAAGGATTTGTCAGCATACGTCGGTGATCCAGGACACTATGCAGAATTGGCAAAGTTTCAGGTTTCGCCATATTAATTTCATCTATATATAAAATATGTCCGTATCTCATCGCCTGAATTACGGGACCTTCTACAAAATCAATATTAGTTTGTCCATTAGCCTGCACCAACGTTTTAAAGCCAAGAAGTGCTTCTGCATCCAAGTCAACAGAACAGTTGATACTGTGCATCGGTTGAGCGAAATACGATGAAATTGACTCAGCTAATTTCGTTTTCCCAGATCCTGAAGGTCCTTTCAGTAAAACGTTTTTTTGTAGTACAACACTCAGTAAAAGATCCTCCCATAAATGCGGTAAAGGTGACATATACCCACCTTGTCCGATCAATGTTGAATGATCTTCTGAATGTGTTCTCTGTTTCCGAGAAGTTTGTGATTGTAAAACCAGTGATTGTGCATCCAATTATTATTCCTCCTAAAGAAAAGCGTACGGCTCACCTCTTTATAAACTAAGCTCTGTCCTACTTTTTCTATTGGTTATCGTACATTTGCGGTAGCCACATGTTCCTCTTGAGCCAAAAATGAATCCACAAAGTTTCTCGCATTGCACTTTGCGACGAGTAACCGCAGGAGCACGACGTGGCGTTTTTAACCTTCATTCCTTTGCATGCTAGCCGCAAATACACTCATACGATTGTTATTTATTATTAACATTGTTTTACAGATATTTAATGTCATTAACCTAATGGGAATAAGCGCAACTCCTACGGAAAAACGGGCTGGCGAGACCGCACAGTGAGGCACGAGCGAGGAGGCTCGTCTGTTCTTCCCCGAAAAGGACGTAGATTCCCAATTTTTTATATAAATCAATTGCAAAAGTTAGCATAGCTAAAAACAAAAAAACCGATGAAAGATTCATCGGTTATTCAAAATATTCTTTATAAAAGCCACCGATGTGACCACTATTATCTACAACGAAAATGAACTCTTCTGTTTCATTTTTCACTTCATATGATTTTCCGACAGTCAGTACATTCGATACAGAGAATTTTGCTGCGTTTGTATGAACGCAAGTGACTGTTTTAAGTGTAGGTGTCTCTTTCCAAACATTATGTAACATAATTCATCTCCTCAATTCTTACTCTCTCTAGTATAAGCAAGCATTTAAAGATTATCAACAATCCATCTATCATAAATCTTTTCGACCTTGCTCTAAAAAGAATGTTATGGCTATGTAGACAGTTTTGTGTTCCAGGTAGACAGAATGGCTATCCAGGTTGACAGTTTTTCATTCCAGGTAGACAGAATCGCACTCCCGGTTGCACAAAATCAGTTTTCCTGTTGTAAATTGATTGAAACTACCTGTTTCTTCCTCCCAATTGCACAAATCGAAACAAAAAAGCAGCTTCGCATAAGTGTGCGAAGCTGCTTCCTATTTCTTAAGACTCCAACAACAAGTCTTCTGGGTTTTCGATTAATTCTTTAACAGTTTTAAGGAATCCAACTGAGTCTTTTCCATCGATTACGCGGTGATCATAAGATAGCGCAACGTACATCATCGGACGGATTTGAACTTCGTCACCGATAGCTACTGGGCGTTTTTGGATTGTATGCATTCCAAGAATACCTACTTGAGTACCGTTCAAAATTGGCGTAGACATTAGAGAACCGAATACTCCACCATTTGTGATAGTGAATGATCCACCTGTCATATCAGAAATTTGAAGCTTCTTGTCACGAGCTTTTTTAGCTAACTCGCCGATTGTCGCTTCGATTTCTGCGAAGTTTTTACGGTCTGTATCGCGAACGATTGGTACAACTAATCCTTCTTCAGTTGATACCGCAATACCTACATCATAGAACTGTTTCAATAGGATTTCGTCCCCATCAAGCTCTGCGTTAACATAAGGATACTTCTTAAGCGCAGAAGTAACGGCTTTTGTGAAGAATGACATGAATCCTAAACGGACATCATGATCTTCAAAGAATTTATCTTTCTTGCGAGAACGTAAAGCCATAACATTTGTCATGTCGATTTCGTTGAAAGTAGTCAACATAGCAGTTGATTGCTTAACTTCCAACAAGCGGTTAGCGATTGTTTGACGGCGACGAGACATTTTCTCGCGTTTCACACGGCTATCGTCTGCTTTTGGTGCAGCAGCTGCTTTTGGAGCCGTTGGTGCTGGTGCAGCTGGTGCTTGTTTAGGAGCATTTGAGTGTGCTTCCACGTCTTGTACGCGAACGCGACCCATTGGATCTACAGTTGAAACTGCTTGTAAATCAATTCCTTTTTCACGAGCAAGTTTACGTGCAGCTGGACTTGCAATTGTGCGGTCTGTTGAAGAAGATTCTTCTTTAGCAACTGGTGCCGCTTGTTGTTTAGGAGCTGCTTCAACATCTTTTACTGGTGCGTCAGCTTCTGCAGGATCAGCTTCAACCGGGCTCTTAGTCGTGCTACCAGAACCTGAACCTTCACCAACAACAGCAATCACTTGGCCAACTTCGACTGTATCGCCTTCAGCAAAAAGTAGTTCCTGGACTACTCCTGCTTCTTCTGAAATGACTTCAACGTTTACTTTATCTGTTTCAAGCTCAACGATGAATTCACCTTTTTCAACTGTATCGCCTGGTTGTTTCAACCATTGTGCGATTGTTCCTTCTGTAATTGACTCTGCTAATTCGGGTACTTTAATTTCTGCCACTATATTTTCCTCCTCTAATCAATACGTTCTAAAGTGAAACCGCTTCTTCAATAATGCGGGATTGTTCTGTTTTATGTGTTTCACCATCGCCCTCAGCTGGACTTGAACGTTTAACACGTCCAATATATCTAACACTCTTCGTTCCAGCTAAATCACGTAAGTATGGATCTGCAAATGTCCAAGAGCCCATGTTTTGTGGTTCTTCTTGTACCCAAGCGATTTCTTTCGCATTTGGATAACGTTCAACAATTGCTTGAATTTTTTCAGAAGGGAATGGATATAATTGTTCAACTTTAATCAAGTGAAGATGGTCGAAATCTTTGCCATCTTTTACTTTATCAGCTAAATCAATCGCCATTTTCCCACTTGCCAATAAAATTCTTTCCACTTTATCTGTTTGCTCACCAAGACCTCGTTGTTCCAGCACAGTGTCAAACTGGCCAGTTGTAAGATCTGCTACTTCAGCACCCACAAGTGGATGACGAAGCAATGATTTAGGCGAAACAATAATTAAAGGTCTCATCGTTTCTTCTCCAAGCATTTTCGCTTGTCGACGTAAAATATGGAAATAGTTCGCAGCACTTGATAGATTTGCAACTGTCCAGTTATTTTCTCCTGCCATTTGTAAATAACGCTCTAATCGAGCACTTGAATGCTCTGGGCCTTGACCTTCATACGCATGTGGAAGTAACATGACCAATCCGGATTTTTGACCCCATTTTGAACGGCTAGCAGAGATAAATTGATCAAACATAACTTGCGCCATGTTTGCGAAATCCCCGTATTGTGCTTCCCAAATGACTAATGCTTTTTCGTTTTCTAAGTTATATCCAAATTCATAACCGACAACCGCTGCTTCAGTCAATGGACTGTTGTATACCACAAATGATGCTTTTGCATCCGAAATATGGTGTAAAGGAACAAGTTCTGCTCCAGTTTTTTCATCGTGTAAAACAAGATGTCTGTGTGCAAAAGTTCCACGCTGAGCATCTTGACCAGTCAATCGAATCGGATTACCTTCTTGGATAATCGAACCAAATGCTAATGTTTCTGCATGCGCCCAATCGATTTTCCCTTTTCCTTTAAAAGGTTCTTCACGACGTTTAAGAATTTTTTCAAGTTTCTTAAATGCCGAGAATTCTGAAGGCCATGATAATAATTCAGCATTCATTTTTACAAGTGTTTCTTCTTTCACACCTGTAGGAACTTCCGGATATCCATTCAATACAACTTCAGGGATGACAATATCCTGATGTACCGCTTCAGGCACTTCTCTTACACGATCATAAGCAGCTTGCATTGTTTTTTGAACGTCAGTAGCAAGTTTTTTTACATCTGTATCTGCCACAACTTTATCAGCAACCAATTGCTTGCCGTATAGTTCACGTACAGTTGGATGTTTGTGAATAGCATGATACATTGTTGGGTTTGTTACCAACGGCTCATCCATTTCATTGTGACCGAAACGACGGTAACCGATTAAATCGATTAGGATGTCTTTACCGAACTGTTCACGATATTCAAATGCCAGACGTGCGACTGCAATTACTGCTTCAACATCGTCAGCATTAACATGGACAACCGGTACTTCGTATCCCTTGGCAGGGTCAGAAGAATAATGAGTTGAACGTGAATCGTAATATTCTGTTGTGAAACCAATCATGTTGTTGGCAATGATATGAATTGATCCACCAGTTTGGAATCCACGAATGCGGCTATAGTTTAACGTTTCCGTTACGATACCTTGACCTGGGAATGCTGCATCTCCATGAATCAACACGGAATAAGCTGCTTTTGGATTTTGTACAGGTACACCTGTTTTAGTCGTTGATTCTTGCGCTGCGCGAGTTTGTCCAGTAACGATTGGACTAACTACTTCCAAGTGAGAAGGATTATAAGCAAGTTTTACTTTTAGACCAGATTTAGCAGTATGCGTTGCACCCATGTGGTATTTCACATCGCCAAACCAGCCAGTCGTAATTTTCAATGAATCATCTTTTGGCAAGAAAGATTCATTTGGAACGTGTGCAAAATCTGCAAACATCATGTCGTATGGCTTATTAATAATGTGTGTTAAGACATTTAAGCGTCCACGATGAGCCATACCGATTAGAATTTGTTCCGTTTGATGTTTTTCGGATTGTCGAACTAATTCATCAAGCAAGACGACTAAGGTATCCAAGCCTTCAATCGAAAATCGTTTAGCACCGACAAAAGTACGATGTATGAATTTTTCAAATCCTTCTATTTCCGAAAGACGTTTAAGCAACGCTTGACGTTCTTCAGTCGATAAAGTTAATTTCAAAGAAGAAGATTCGATTTTTGATTGAATCCACTGACGTTCTTGTGGATTGATAATATGAGCGAACTCAAATGCAATCTTATCCGTATAGAAAGATTTCAAATGCTCAATTGCTTGCAAGCCATTTTGAATATCTTTTGGAGCATTTTTCATTAATAAAGAAGCTGGGATTTCGATAAGATCAGCATCTGTCAATCCATATGAAGAAGGATCCAATCTTGTTGAATCTTTTGGTCGATCATTTAACGGATAAATATCCGCAGCTAAATGACCATGTGCGCGAATAGCGTCAGCTAATTGTACAGCTGCCAATACTTTGCCTACATGGTTCGGATCAACTTGCCCAGCTGCAGAAAAATCGACAAGATTTTCATCTGTAGATGGAGCCCCATACTGTTTAAAAAGTTCACCTAGTTCTGCGTCAACAGATTCTGGTGATTGCATGAACGTATCGTACATTTCCAATACATAACCTAAATTCGGACCAGAAAGTTTAGTCCATGGTGACCCGTTTTTTGACATTTAGAAAACCCTCCAACTTTTGCCAAGCGGCATTTCCTATTTCTATTTAATAATCTACATTATTTTATCACGTTAGTTCTTGATATCAAAGGAATCGAACGCAATGCAAACGGCAGAACATTTTTTCCATTTCAATCTTACTACTCTCATAGGAAAATACAATGCTTTTTAGTAAATTAAGCAAACTTTTTCGTTAAGTCGAAATAACCCGTCATTTAGACAAGGATTCATCATTCTATTAGAGGAAGAACGAGTGAAAAAGTTGAGCCTTTTCCTAGTTCGCTTTTTACGGTTATAGATCCTCTCGCATTTTCCACAAGCATCTTTACAATACTTAATCCTAAACCGCTCCCTCCTAAATCACGGGAACGGGCCGTATCGACCCGATAAAATCGGTCGAATATTTTTGTCCCATGCTGTGGGTCTATACCAATCCCCTGATCTTGTACATGAACTATAATGTATTTTGTCTTGCGTTCATATGAGATATGAACTTGAGCAGGCTCTGTACTATACCGGATTGCATTGATTAACAAATTTCGCATAATTTGTTGGTAAGCATTTGAGGAAATGAGTACATGCAATGACCGATCAATGGGGATTTCATGTTCAATGTATGCCGTTGGATAAACTTGATTTAGTTCTTCTATCACTTCTTCGGTATGCTCGAGAATATTTGTTGGTGGTTGATCTTTCATTTGTTCCCCACGCGCAAGTTCCAACATTTCATCAATCAACGTTTTCATTTGATGTACTTCTCGTAATGATATGCCCAGTGACTCTTCCAGAATTTCCGGGTCTTCTTTTCCCCACCGGTTCAATAAGGATAAATGCCCTTCCACTACTTGGATGGGAGTGCGTAATTCATGAGAAGCATCTGCCATGAACTGCTGCTGCTGTTCAAAAGAATACTTCAATTTGGCCATCATGCTTTCATAGACAATGATTAACTCGCCAATTTCATCTTTTGCGTCGTAGGAAATCGTTAATTCTTTTTCAAAACCATGAGCAACTACGTCATCCATGGTCATTTTCAAATCCTTGAGTGGCTTTAATAAGTAAGAAGCAAGAAGGTACCCGATCCACCCAGACAACAGCAAAGCGCATACACTGAATAACAGCATCGCAGTCAAAATGTACGTCTTAGTGGATTGAAATGACTTTAACGGATGCTCAAGTTGTATATACCCTTTAAATCGGCCGAGTCTAACGTTCCCGATTGCAGAAATAGATGAATTATCATATTTATTGAGCGCATAACCTTCTACAGGAACATCGATATCTTTAAATGCTTTGAAAGTAGATGTGTTATTGATTTGAAGCAATTCAATTCCATCAGCATTCAACAATCTCACGGTCTGATCTTTATCGACAATTGATGTCATTAACCCTGTATTGGACTGAATGTCCTGAACGGTCAAAAAAGGACCTTGAGATTCAAAAAATGCCGTTAAATCCTGCATCGTTCGATTCACTTCTTGTTCTTCCTGTTGATACAACCAACCTTTTAATGCCACATATAAGATAATGCTCATAGTAGCAAAACTTAAAAAGATTACTGTTGCAGAACTGATTGCCCATTTTTTCTTCAACGATTGAGAAGCGATTGTCTGATTCAACTTTTTCCACACATTCATTCACGCATCACATACCCGACTCCTCTGACCGTTTCGATATAGCTGGTTACCTGCTGTGGTAACTTGGAGCGTAAATGACGAATATAAACATCCACAACATTCGTTTCGATATCGGCTAAATATCCCCATACATTTTCTAGAATCAAATCTCTTGTTACCACACGATTTTTTTGTTGCATCAAATAAACCAATAAATCATATTCAGTTTTGGTCAGTTCAATATTTTGTTCGGCGACTTCTACGGTATGGGCATCCGTGTCGACAATAATGTCTTTGAATTGCAGGAGCGCGGTCTCATGATTTAACTTGCTGGCTCTTCTTAAAACCGAGCGTATACGAGCTAGTAATTCTTCAATCGCAAACGGTTTAACAATATAATCATCCGCACCCGCATCTAGCCCAGCTACACGGTCAATTACAGCATCCCGAGCTGTAATTAACAATATAGGTATTTGAGAAAATGAACGGATGCGCCGGCATACTTCAATTCCGTTCAGTTCCGGTAGCATTACATCCAGCAGGACAACGTCAAAATCATGCGTTTTGGCTGCCTCCAAACCTTCTCTTCCAGATATAACATGGACAACATCAAAATTCTCATGTCGCAACTCGAGCTCGATAAAACGAGCAATGTTTTTTTCATCTTCAACTAGTAGGACGCGGCTGTTCATCATCTTACCCTCTTCCATATTTTCAAAAGAACCGCTCCAATTATCGGACCGGTTCCCTAAGATTTATTCTGAAAAATAAAGGAATTGATTTTTCCCCATACCTTTCACCTCGTATAAAGCTTTATCCGCTTTTTTCAACAATTCATCAATAGTGTTTCCACTTTCAGGGTAGTAGACAATACCGATTGAAGTTGTAGGATGAAATGCCTGTTGTTTTATAAACCATCCTTTTTTCAAGGACGACTTGATGTTATGTATGATCTGATTGGTTAGTTCTATACGTTTATCCATTTCCATACACACATCTGTTAATACAATAATGAACTCATCTCCACCAATTCGTGCAACCAAGTCCTGTTGACGTACATTCTTTAATAAAGCTTCTCCAAACTTCCGAATGAATTCATCACCAACATCATGCCCGTAAGAGTCATTGATCGATTTGAAATCATCTCCATCCAAATAAAGGACGGCAATCGAAGTTTTATTACATTCAGCACTATGGACTAATTTAGGAAATGCTTTCATTAAAAAACTACGATTGGGTAATTGCGTAAGGCTATCATGATAGGCCATAAACGTAAGATGTTCCTCAAGATTTTTACGTTCCGTAATATCTCTGGATACTATGACGTGTTGTAGTTTATCTTGATGTTCACGATTTTTCACCGCAACTATCGAGGTTTCAGTCCAAAGTTTAGATTTGTCTTTTCGGACGAACTGCAATTCCAGACGAATTTCATCATCCTCATTTACTCGTTTTGTAATGTCATCGTCCCAAGTATCCTGAAATGGGTTCGGCAACATATCACTAAACTTCTTGTTTGCCATATCTTCTTTGGAATAACCCAAAATACGACAGTGAGAAGGAGAAGTATATAAAATGTAGCCATTTTCATCCGTAATCGCGATTAAGTCGTTTGTATTTTCAGTAATCAGATTAAACGTTTTTTCAATTGATTGAAGTTCAATCATCACATTCTTTTTTTCAGTAATATCAAATTGAATGATTAATACATTTTCAATGTTTTGCTGTTTATTATATAGCGGAATAACCGTTGTATCTCCCCAGTAAAACGTACCATCTACTGCTCGGTACCGAAGTTCGCCGCGCCAAATTTTATCTTTAAAAACATCTCGCCACATGCGTTTCAATTGGAAGTCATTGTACTGATCTACCTGTAAAACCGTGATATGTTTATCTTTGATGTCTTTTCTCGCATAACCTGAAATATCTTCGAACAATTCATTAACATATTCAATGTAACCCTTTCGATTGGTCATTAAGACCATGGCTGCCTTACTGATGGCACGTTTATAGCTCTCCAAAACATGTCTAGTATTACGCAGGCTTTCTTTTAAGACCACTTCGTCTGTAACTTCCTGAAGCAAAATATACATCGCTACATTTTCTCCGTTTTTCATAATCGGAGAGTAACTGACTAAGAATGTCCCTTTGTCTCCTGTCGATTTCATTCGTTTTACAAGTACTGAAGATTTTCCTTCGCCACGTAAATTGGAATAAAAGTGATGTTCCACTGAACTGCGTTCTTTGATAGGAACGAAAGGCAAGTTAAGGAAATGTTTACCTCGCCATTCCTTGAGTCGATAGCCAAACACTTCTTCGAATTTAGGGTTCATATCGAAAATCTTGCCTTCATTTGTTACAACAATGGTCGGATCTACATTCATATTCAGGAGTGATTGCATAAATAAATATTTTTCTTCAATTTCTTTCTGAATCGATACTTCCTTTGTAATCGCCAGTATATATGTACCTGAATCCGTGATTATTGGCTTTACAATTGTCTCATTAACCAACTCTAAATCTGAAAACAAAAAGAAATCTTGATAAGTTATGACTTTAATTTCATTAATGGCTTGCATGTAGTGCGTCTGAATTGATTCACAATGGGAAGCGGATACCATTTCTTGCAATTTTGATTGAATTGGGTTTTCTTTGAAAATGAGTCTAGCACTATGATTGACAAATAAGTATTCAAACGAGTCTTCCTTTTGAATTAAAAAGAACACTAAATCTGTAGAATCGCCATATAATAAATCAAACTGTGCTTGAGTGAAAAAATATTCCATTACATTTCATCTCCTACATGTCCGATTCGCTAGACCATCCATCTTTTACTTTTTGTTTTGCCAGTTGTTCTAATTCTTTATATTCCTCTATTTCATCATCATGAAGGCTCTTGGAGTTCCAATTGAACTCCCCATCGTCAGATAGTATTCCGGTATAGGTAGCAAAAAACGTTGCATTTCCTATCAGTGAAAGCTGCGAAGAAGTATCGCTTTGTTCAATCGCACACTTAACAAATCCTCCTGGATTATAGACCGTTGTTTCCCCATAAGGAACGAGTTTAATTGTGGCAGCTACTAAAGCAGAAGCTGTCATGGCTGTTCCACATGCATTTGTAAATCCTACACCACGTTCATAAGTCCGCACAAAAATACTAGTATCATCTACTGGGTGAACAAAGCTTACATTTACACCATCAGGGAAAAAGATATTTTCTCTATTAAATGATGCAGCAAGTTGTTCTTGAAAACGGGTATCTTCAATATACTGAATAGGAACTATACCTATTAAATGAGGATTCGGAACCGACACTGCAGTAAAGTGAATATCGGAAGAAAACTCGGGTACTATCTCATTGATGATTTGATGGCTATTTTTATAGATCATTGGTAGTGAAGACAGCTCAAATGATACCGGCGAAATTTCTACTGAATATGTATCTATACTGTTGAAAATAGAATCTACTTTTCGTACAGTCAAGTCTGCTTTCATTGTTTCTATTGTTGCAGTCTGTTTACCAGTCTTGTTTAATACAAATCTCGCCACACATCTTAATCCATTGCCACACATGGATGCTTCTGAACCATCCGCATTATAGACGCGCATTCTCGCATCCACACGGGTCGATGGCGAAATAATCAATAAACCGTCCGCTCCATTTTCTTTTGTAGAATCGCACATCTTCTGTGCAGTTAAGGGCCAATTGTATGTCGTGTTTTCTACTTCTTCATGTAAATAGAACGTATTGCCTGAACCGTGGACTTTATGAAATATTAAGGTCATGATAATCCCTCCAGAGACTCTATCTTTTCATCATAAATCTAAACGAAAACGGTTACAACTATTCGTTCAAATTAAAGGCATAATCTTGTAACAAAACTTACACATTTTTAACGTATTTTTTTCTTTGCATTTCGAAAAAAAATTAGTATAGTAAGAATGCAAACAAACAATTTCATAAAGCGATTTTATTCACCATAAATCGTGAGGGAAGGCAAATGGTGCGCCACCAGCAAATATGACTGGTTCTAGTGGGTTCGATTCCCACCCCGAAATTTTTTATGCAACACAAAATGAAAAATTTCGAGGGGTTAGAACCAGACTACTGTCTTGATCTACCCTGGTACGGAGGCGTTAATTATGATTAAACGACGAGAATTACACGAATGCGCTACTTTATTCGAGTATTTATCACACCCATCTGTCTTCCCTTTTGTTCGTCACAAAGCGACTTCTGCTGATGAATTTATGTTCATGACGAAACAGATAATGGAAGAAGAAGAGCGTGGAGAAGTAATTTCACGCACAATTACTGACGATTACGGAATGCCGATTGGGACCATTAATTTATATGATATTCAAGATCATGCAGGTTTTCTTGGGACTTGGATTGGTCACCCTTTCCAAGGAAAAGGTTTTAATCAAAAAGCAAAAAACTTATTTTTGGAAGAGCTGTTTTATCAGCACAATATCAATACCGTATTCCTACGGATTAAAAAGCATAACGAAAAATCCATTCGTGCTGCTGAAAAATTGCCTTACACGATGAATGCAAAAGAAAGTCACCCTGCTTTATTAGAAGAAATCAATGCAGGTGCACATCAATATGAGTTATACCAAATCCCTAAAGATTTATTCTACTTGGCAACTGCTGCTTCCAGGTTTACTGGAGAAGAAGAAGAACAAGCGATGTAAGAAGAAAAGCGGCAGCTCCTCTCTAGCCTGACGCTGGAAGCTAGATATAGAATTCCTCTAAAAAATGAATATATCTGTTAAAGCCTTTTCTTGATAAAAAAATACCGTCCACACACGTTTATGGTGTATGGACGGTATTTTATTTTGCGTATGAAGTAATAAGACTGACCATTTCATTCGGCGTTTTTGGAAATTCTGAACTTTCCATTACTTGTTGGATATGTTCTGTGCGTTCTTTAACATCTTCCAACGCAGCCATAAATGATGCTGGGGTTACTTCTTCTTCTTCAATTACAGATGCCCACCCCTGTTTCTTAAATATCTGGGCATTTAAAAGTTGATCTCCACGACTTTGTAGTTTTGTTAATGGGATTAACAACATCGGTTTGCGCAAGGCTAAAAATTCAAAAATGGAATTTGACCCTGCTCGGGAGATAATAATATTAGCGGCATGCAACAAATCAGGCAATTCGTGTGTCACATATTCAAATTGTTTATACCCTCTTATGTTGTTTAATGATTCATCCAATTTGCCTTTTCCACACAAGTGAATGACATCATATTTTTCAAGCAACCTAGGAAGATTACTTCGAATGGCGTCATTCACTACTGCTGAGCCTTGACTGCCACCCATAATGAGTAGAACGGGTTTAAAACCTTCAAAACCACACAGACGCATTCCCGTTTCTTTTCTCCCTTCAAACAATTCCGAGCGAATAATGGAGCCAGAACAACTGGATTTTTCTGATGGTAAGTGCTTTAACGTTTCCTGGAAGACTGTAAAAATATGATGGGCAAATGGCATCGCGATTTTATTTGCCAGTCCTGGAGTTACGTCAGATTCGTGAATTACAACTGGAATGTTAGCTATTTTACCTGCCATTACGACAGGAACGGATACAAATCCACCTTTTGAGAAAATTACGGAAGGTTTTACTTTTTTTAATATGAATAAAGCTTCCAGTAATCCTTTCATGACTCTTAGTGGATCCGTGAAGTTTTTGACGGAGGCATAACGTCTTAATTTGCCACTTGAAATGGCATGGTACGTAATATGAGGAAAAGCATCGCGAATCAATTCCAATTCAATGCCATCTTTGGAACCGATGTAATGTATTTCAAATGATTGCTCTTCTAATGTCGGGATAATTGCCTGGTTCAATGAAACATGACCAGCAGTTCCCCCTCCTGTTAATACAATGGTTTTTTTCTTCATGTGTAAAGCTCCTATCTAATAAGCCACTCAATCGTTTTAAAAATGATGAGGCATATTGGCAAATTTAAGCTGCTCTTATAATCTACCCTTTACATAATATACACCATTTAAAGCTTTAACATGAACGTTATCTTCAAAACGATGGAATCCATTCACATATTGTAAAAGTGAATAATACGACTATTTCCATATCCACGAACCCTTAGAAAAATATGATATACTGGGGAAAATTTGTAGAAATTCAAGGTGATCACATATGTATGAAACTTCAAATCTAAAAGAAAAATGGTCACGGATGCTTAAAATTATTTTTCCGATTTTAGTGACACAAGTGGCATTATACTTAATTACTTTTTTTGATATTTTAATGTCAAGCAGGTATGGGAGTGAGGACTTGGCTGGAGTAGCGGTAGGCTCCTCATTATGGCTACCTGTTTATACCGGTCTGGCAGGTATATTATTGGCAATTACCCCTATTGTCGCTCAACTAGTTGGAGCGAAAAAAAAGGAAGAAGTCCGACTGGTTGTCCAACAAGGTTTATTTCTGTCTCTTGGGTTGTCCCTCCTTACATTAATTGTCATATTTCTTGGTTTAGCACCGATCTTGCAATCTATGACATTGGAGAACCGTGTAGAGGAAGTTGCCAGTTCGTTTATAAAAGCGATTAGCCTCGGCATTATCCCATTATTTGCTTACAATGTTTTGCGTTCATACATGGACGCGCTTGGGAAAACAAGAGTTTCCATGATTATCACCTTATTATCTGCACCTATAAACGTGTTTTTTAATTATTTATTGATTTTCGGAAATTTTGGCTTTCCGGAACTTGGAGGGGTCGGAGCTGGTTATGCTTCTGCCATTACCTACTGGCTCATTTTTCTTATAGCGGTTGGGGTGGTACATAAACAAAAACCTTTTCAGCAATATGAGCTTTTCAGAAATTGGCAACGTGTACAGTATTCAAAATGGCGCGATATCAGTAAAATTGGTGTTCCTATTGGTTTGTCAATCTTTGCTGAAACAAGTATCTTTTCTGCTGTAACGCTGATGATGAGTACGTATAGTACGGCAGTTATATCCGCCCATCAGATTGCTTTGAACTTTACCTCATTAATGTATATGGTTCCATTAAGCATTTCTATTGGTACTACCGTCCTGGTTGGATATGAAGTTGGAGCGAAGCGCTTTAAAGATGCAAAAATTTATAGCTGGTTAAGTGTTAGTACTGCAGTAATATTCAGTTTCCTCTCAGCATGTATTTTGTTCTTTTTCAGGGAACAAATTGCCGAATTGTATACTACAGACGAAAAGGTCATCCAATTAACCATACAATTCTTTATTTTTGCAGCACTATTTCAATTATCCGATGCGATACAAGCACCAGTGCAAGGAGCTTTGCGAGGTTATAAGGATGTAAATGTTACATTCATCATGGCCATTATTTCCTATTGGATCATTGGTTTGCCAGTAGGCTATCTCCTATCGAAGTTCACTGAATTCGGACCGTTTGGATATTGGATTGGTTTAATTGTTGGTTTATCTGCCGGTGCCATCACTTTATCCTTCAGACTCATCCGTATTCAGCGCAAAAAAGATGTCGCGTCCCTTTAGGACTGCGTCATCTTTTTTGCGTATGAATATCCTTAATTATGGGATGCACAAAAAGAACGGTTTTCAGTAATTCGAAAACGGTTCTTTTTTTGGTTCTGTTAAGTTTTATGGTTGATTTTTTATAAGGGAATCTGCTCCCTTTCCGCGGCCGAACATGCAAGCCTCCTCGGGTCAACAGGATGTTGATCACGAAGGCGTTGCCACAAAATTGCATTTTGCGACGAGTAACCGCACTTGTTGACTCATGCGAAACGTACGGCAAGCGCAAATGTACAATAAACCACCATATCGTATAACAGGGCCTTTATTTTTAAGATTTCAGGAGTTCCCGATAGATTTTGAGATATTGCTTCGAAGATGATGACCAGCTAAAATCAAGATCCATTGCGTGCCCTACTAAATTTCTCCATTTGTTAGGCTGGAAGCGAAAAAGTGCAACCGCTCGCTCAATCGTATATAGCAATTCGTGGGCATTATAATTAGCAAAGCTGAATCCATTTCCTTCTTCGGTTAATTCATTATAAGGAATAACGGTATCCTTCAGCCCACCTGTTTCTCGGACGAGTGGCAAGGATCCATAGCGAAGTGCGAGCAACTGTCCTATGCCGCACGGCTCAAATTGGGATGGCATCAGAAAAAGATCGGAACCAGCATAAATTTTTCGTGCCAAAGCTTCATCAAAATAAAGGTTTGCTGAAACTTTATCGGGATAAACTTCTTCAAAATACCTGAACGTCTCTTCATACTGCTGATCGCCAGTACCTAATAACACAAACTGGACATTCAAACCGATGATTTCACGGAAGACATGTAGAATCAAATCTATGCCTTTTTGATCAACTAGTCTGGTAACCATAGAAATTACTGGTATATCAGCGTTTATAGGAAGCCCGAGTGTTTCCTGAAGTTTCTTTTTATTTACAGACTTCCCCTTATAATCTTCGAATGGAAGGAATAAATTTTCATCACGTTTAGGATCATAGGAGACATTGTCAATTCCGTTCACGATTCCATGAATATCGGCGCCTCTTTTTCGTAAAAACCCATCAAGTCTTTCTCCATAAAAGGGAGACTGTATTTCGTATGCATAGGTTGAACTTACAGTTGTCAAGCAATCAGCAAAGGCCAGTCCTCCTTTAAGGTAACTGACATCCCCATAAAACTCTAAGCCATCCATGTGAAAATAAAGTTCGCTTAAATCCAGTAAATCGGAAAGCACTGATTTAGGATATACACCTTGGTAACGTAAATTATGAATGGTAAACACGGTTTTGATTCCCTGATAATATGGATTATTTTCATAATGCGCCTTTAAAAGAACAGGAATCAAGCCTGTTTGCCAATCATGGCAATGGATGATATCAGGTCGTTCCTCTAAGAATGGCAAAGCCTCCAGCACGGCTCGAGAAAAGAAGGCGAAACGCTCACCATCATCACCAAAGCCATAACTGCCATGCCTTTTAAAATAATATTCGTTATCGAGAAAGTATACTGTTATCCCCTGATAATGCAGTTTTTCAATACCGCAAAATTGACGTCTCCACCCTAAAGGCACTTCAATGCTTCTGATCCATTGCATTTGTTCTTGAAAATGTAACGGAAGATCGCCATACTTCGGTAATATAACACTGACGTTGGTTCCCTTTTCATGTAAAGATTGAGGTAAGGCGCCAATAACATCACCAAGTCCCCCGGTCTTAATAAATGGGACGCACTCTGAGGCTGCAAATAAAACATTCATGCTGGGTCCCTCCAGTTTAAACTACTTCTTCTTTTTTGATTACCGTCGGCTTATTTCTCGCTGTAATGATTTGATCCCTTGTTATGATTACTTGTTTATCAGTAATAACATTTTCGATATGGGCTCCGTCTTCAATCTCACCCCTTTGCATAATGATACTGTTTTTAACGACAGCACCTTTCCTTACTTTTACGCCACGGAAAATAATACTATTTTCGACGGTTCCTTCAATAATACATCCATTGGCAATCAAGGAATTAGACACCTTTGAGGAATTTGCATATTCGGCAGGTGCTTCATGTTTAATTTTAGTGAAAACTTCCCATGAATCATAAAAATAGTTACGAAGAATTTCTGGGTTAAGAAATTCCATACTACTAGCATGGTATGTTTCTAGTGAGTGAATAAACGGCATATTACCAGTGAATTCATATCCTTGCACTTTAAGATTTATCAAATTTGCTTTTACAATATCTTTCAAAAAATCATATTCATCATACTCTATACAATTCTTAATTAAATCTATTAATAATTGCTTTTTAATTACATATGTTTCCAAACATATATGGTCACCTTTCTTAGGTGACGTATAAAGGTTTATATCACGGACTTCGCCGTTTGAATCTAGTGAACATTGATGATAAAGAGGTCTTTTCACTGACTCCCCATCATAATCCTTATACAGAACAGTAATATCAGCTTCATTTCTATCATGTTCTTTAATCACTTCGTTAAAGTCTATTTTACAAATATGATGACCAGGAGCAATTATTACTGTATCTGCGGTTGCCCGTTGGAAAAATTCTAAATGATCGTAGAACTGTTGTAAATCTCCTTTAATTTTTTCATCTGGATGAATTGAAGGAAGAATGAATAAACCTTGTGATCGGTGATCGAGATCCCATTCCTTTCCAGAACCCAGATGATCCATCAACGATCGATATTTATCTTTTGTGAATATCGCAACCTTGCTGACACTAGCATTCATAAAGTTAGACATTGTGAAATCTATCATACGATAGCGTCCTCCAAATGGTACGGAAGCCAGACAACGATGATGGGTCAGTTCTTTTAAAATAGGTCTTTCATTTACGAGATTAATTACACCTAATACATTCCTCATTTAAGCTACCTCCTATTATAAAGATTGCAGCAAAGCACTTTCCGAAGAAATCCGCTGATTTTCACCAATTAAGGTAAGCCCTTGTTTAGAGTCAAAGATTATTGCGCCATCTTCGATAATTGTACCGCTACCGATTATAGCCTTTTCGATTATTACATTTTTCCCTATTTTCACATTTGGCATTATTACGGAATCCTTTACGATAGAGCCGCTTCCAACTTGGACATTATAGGAAAGAACAGAATGGTCGACCTTCCCAAATACCAAACAACCTTCATTGACTAATGATTGTGTCACATCAGCATCTTCAGATATATATTGTGGGGGGTGGTTGGCATTCCCTGCATATATTTGCCAGTTTGGGTCTCCTAGCTTGAAAACAGATGGCTCTTCCAATAAATCCATATGCGCTTCCCACAGGCTTTCAATCGTACCGACATCTTTCCAATAGCCTTCAAATCTATACGCTTGTAAATTTGCTTCATCATTCAGCATCTTTGGAATAATGTCTTTTCCAAAGTCATTAGTCGAACTGCTATCCTGTTCGTCTTCAGTTAAATACTTTTTGAGATGATTCCAGTTAAAGAGATACACCCCCATCGAAGCCAAATTACTTTTTGGATGTTTAGGTTTTTCATCAAATTCAATAATTTTATCAGTTTCGTTTGTATTCATTATGCCAAAGCGATTTGCTTCTTCCCAAGGTACCTCTATGACAGCAATGGTCGCATGTGCACCCTTATTAATATGATCTTCAAGCATTTTATTATAATCCATCTTGTAAATATGATCTCCTGAAATAACAAGTACATATTCCGGGTCATTATGATCAATAAAATGGAAATTTTGATATACAGCATTTGCAGTTCCTTTGTACCATACACCACCGTCTTTCCCCTGATAAGGTGGAAGTATAGAAACCCCGCCGTTATTGCGGTCAAGATCCCACGGGCGGCCGTTACCAATATATGAATTCAAAATATGCGGACGATATTGAGTAAGTATGCCGACTGTATTAATACCTGAATGCGTACAGTTGCTTAAGGTAAAATCGATAATCCGGTATTTGCCTCCAAAGGGTACTGCGGGTTTAGCTAAGTCACTCGTCAATTCCCCGAGTCTTGAACCCTGACCACCTGCTAAAAGCATTGCAACCCATTTTTTAGATGCCATTTGTATTGAATCCCCTTTGCCTTGTTTTTGTTTCTTTCATGAATATAGCAATCCCTAGCGGCGGTACGGTTATTTCCAGACTGCAAGGCTGATTATGATGCGGGATCTTACTGGCATGCATCGGGGTGGAGTTCAGCTGTCCCGATCCGCCAAATGATGCGGCATCACTATTAAATGCTTCAAAATATTTCCCATTGGACGGAACCCCAATTTGATAGTTATGGTAAACATCGGCTGAAAAATTACAAACAACAATGCAATAATCCCCCTTCCGTTTTCCTTTTCTCATAAAAGTAATCACGCTTTGTTCCGCATTGTCTGCATCAATCCATTGAAAGCCAGCTTGCTCATGATCCAGACGCCATAGGGAATTGGTTTCCTGATAAAATTTATTTAATTCTTTATAGTATCGAAAAAAAGTGGAGTGAGCGTCAAAATCTAAAAGCATCCAATCCATTTCTTGTCGGTATTTCCATTCGTCAAACTGCCCAAATTCACTTCCCATAAATAAAAGTTTTTTTCCTGGATGCACGAATAAATAGCCAAATAAGAGGCGTAAATTTGCAAATTTTTGCCAATAGTCGCCTGGCATTTTATTTACTAATGACCTTTTTCCATGGACCATTTCATCATGTGAAAATGGAAGGACAAAATTTTCCGAAAATGCATAGAAAAATGAAAACGTTAAAAGGTGATGATGCTTTGGTCGTTCGTTTATATCGAGCTTCATATATTTAAGTACGTCATTTGACCAGCCCATATTCCATTTATAATTAAATCCAAGACCGCCTGTACTAGTAGGACTCGTAACCAGCGGCCATTCGGTAGCTTCCTCTGCCATCATAAGGGCACCAGGATACTTCTGGAAAATAGTTTCATTTAACTTTTTCAAGAATTCGATTGCTTCAAGATTTTCTCCGCCACCATACTGATTCTTCAATTTAACTGGAAGTGGATTATCATGATTTAGATAAATCATTGACGAAACGGCATCAATCCGAAATCCATCAACATGATAGATATCCATCCAAAACATTGCGTTTGAGATAAGGAAGCTGATGACTTCTGGCTTACTATAGTCAAAGCTATACGTTCCCCAGATTGGCCTCTCTGCGCGCATGGGATCTGCTGACTCGAAGAGAGGCGTTCCATCGAACTTTCCAAGACCATGGTCATCCTTGCAAAAATGGGCAGGCACCCAATCAAGAATTACACCAAGGCCCTTTTGATGGCATTTGTCTATAAAATACATTAATTGCTCAGGTGTACCGTATCTGCTAGTTACTGAATAATATCCAGTTATCTGGTAACCCCATGAACCATCGTACGGATGCTCCATGACAGGCATCAACTCAATATGTGTAAAGCCATTATCAATTGCATAATCGACTAATTCGTCCGCAAGTTCTTGATAACTATAAAACTCACCCTTTTCCTTTTGTTTCCATGAAGCCAAGTGAACTTCGTAAATCATCATCGGTTTGTGGTAAATATCTTTCTTTATTCGCTGTGTCATCCATTTTTGATCTTGCCATTCAAATGTAGTTAAATTGTAGATGATAGATGCTGTAGCAGGTCGCTGCTCCGAATAAAAGGCATACGGGTCTGCTTTTAATTCCTTCCGTCCATCCGGTCCTGTAACCTCATATTTATAGATGTCTCCATGTGCAAGCTCGGGAATACATAGTACCCATATTCCAGAATTAGATAAACGGTCCATTTGGTTCTGGCTACCATTCCAATTATTAAAATTACCCACGACGGATACCTGCTTTGCATGAGGAGCCCAAACCGCAAAACGCACACCTTGGAAATCGTTCTCATGAATGATATGAGCGCCGAGCATTTTATAGCTTTCAAACAGTGTTCCTTCATGGAAAAGATATACATCAAAATCACTTGGGTATGGCCGGTTATTCAACTCTATAATTCCTTCCATTTCAACACCTCTTTCATCCTATGATTATTTCTATTTATTTACCATTTCGTATCCCCTTAATTATTCGCCATCTATCAAAAAACACCTTTAAATTGTTTAAATTTTTATAATAATTAAGAATTTTAGACAAAATAAAAAATCCTTCATGGAATGGAGGATTTTTTATAACATTCTATTTTCGTGAATTCTTCAAAACAATAATATTCTTATGTTCGGTAGCTGTACATTAGTTATTAGCTGAGTTCCCACACACCATACTTTTTCAAATTTTGAGAATGACTGACTGTATTGTCAAAAGTGGATTATAAATATATTATTTCTGTTCCAAAAGAAACTTTAAGTATAAACCTGTATGTTAATCTCAATCATTTCCTGTCAATTGTGAAGTAGGCATACTTATCATACGGTTTAAAAATAGATAGGAAAGGGAGACGGACCAAGCTAGTGGAGTGTTGCCATTTGGCACATTTTTACCTCCAATATATAATTCAGGGACTTCCCAATTATTTGGTACGATTCGTTCCGTTTTATTTACATATTCATAAGCCTTATCATACATGCCCAGTTCAAAATAGCACAATCCTAGCCAAGGTAGTCCGAAGCACCATTCAGCTTCGCTTCCTTCGTTGTAATATTGATCATTCTGATATCGAATACAGCCATATGTCCGCTCAAGACGTTCGGAGACCATCTCGACTATCTTAAGCGCCGTTTTCCTTTCAACTATCCGATACGGATAGATAAGTGAAAGCAGCGATAAGTCTGTTTCTTTCGTTTCACTTTCCCGTGGTAAAAGAAACCGCAGCGTCTCTTCACCTTTTTGAATCAGTTCATCCTTAACATTAACGAGCATTTTCACCGCACGCAAGCCTGCCACACATGCACCTACGCTTGAAGCATGCAGTTCCATATTCTCTTCCCACATTCCATTATCCTTTGCCTGCCAGTATTGAAGACACTCTAGATAGTCAACAAGCTTCTGGACAATAGCGAGATCTTTGTCATCACGGATAACCTTTTGTCCGTGGCTCACACCCACCCCTACTCCCCATAAGAACGCTCCAATTGCATCATTCTGAGCATGCCCCCATTCTTGGCCCATTTCCTTTAATTCTGTGGAATACCGTGAGTGAATATATTCAAAAAGATAAACCGGTTTTTGTTCACGGTGAATGTCGATTTTCCATTCATAGGTTTTAAATAGATCGAATAATGCATAATATGCTTTTTCATACCGCTCAGATTGGCTTTGCAAAAAAGGCAACACCGTATATACGACATCACGTATCCAAACAAAATTGTAGTCCTTTGAAATACTGGCAGTGTATGCACCGTTCGGTAAGCGCATCCGATCTAAAACCTCAATTGCATTGTTGATTTTCATATATTAGAACCTCCTATTAAATTCTACCTTTATGGTAATTGTTCACCATTTGAGTTTATTCTAGACAAACTTTTCCACCCAATATATAAAAGCGTTTCCATTATGCATTTAATAAGTCCACAAAAGAAGTTTAAATATTTATATTTTATGTAGTAGAATGTTAATTGGATAAGCAAGCAGACCAAATTCTCAAAAATACTCATTGGCCTACACTTAATATTCAGTAATGGAATTAACACAACTCAAAATTAGCGTGCTCCTACGGAATTTGGGACATACGCAAATGTATGATAAACATCTAGAACGTTAAAGAAGACAAATTCAAAAAAGAGCGGAATTTGCTCCCTTTCCGTGGACGAACTGGCAATCCTTCTCGCTCGTCCCTCACTGTAGGGTCTTGCCTGCCCGTGATACCGCCGGAGTGTCGCAGATTCCCTTTCAAGTTCCAAGTTAAAGATTGCTTCTATTGATTAACGAGAGAGTGCATTTGCGCCTAGCGTAAATGTACGATAATCGGAAAGTAAGATTAGAGCCTAAAAAATTAGAACAAAAAAAGCCATCTCAACGAATTGAGATGGCTTTGTGTATTATTTTTGAATGAATTGTTGTGTCCAGTAATTACCGTTTGCATCGTATCCAATACCAATATGAGTATAAGAACCATTCATGATATTTGCGCGATGTCCTGGTGATTCCATCCAACCTTTAACGACTTCAGCAGCAGTTTTTTGACCCATTGCGATATTTTCAGCAGCGGCCTTGTATTGAATGCCTTTAGCTTTCATTTGATCGAATGGTGATCCCATTGTTGGACTTGTATGAGAGAAATAGTTATTCTTGCTCATATCTGCTGATTTTGCACGAGCAGTGTCCATCAAAGCCGCATCAGTTGCTAGTGGTTTCAATCCTTCTTTTGTACGTTCTTGATTCGTCAATGTAAGAACTTGTTGTTCAATTGAAGTAACATTACCTGATGCTTGTGCTGCAGGAGCTGCCGGTTTTTCAGCAGTTTGTGTATTTGTTGCTGGCTTTTGATCCACCGGTTTTGCAACAGGTGCTGCAGATGTTGCTTTTTGTACAGCAGGCTTAGGTGTTTCAGCTGGTTTCTGTGCAACTGCTTTTTCTTGAGTAGTTTTAAACCCTGCAGCAGATAGCTGCGTATAAAGTTGATCTAACAACTGTTTTTCTATATTTGAAGACTCCACCGGTTTTGCTTGAGTACGTGCTGACCAGTTATTAGTATTCTGAGTCTGACACGTGGGATTATTTGATGAAAATGAAGCTTCTGCGGTCGTACCTTGACTGAATGAGAACACCATAG
>NZ_JBFUHX010000021.1:0-52345 GCF_056402175.1 Paenisporosarcina sp. P4_B8
GTTTTTTTTTAAACAGGAATCGAAGGTGTGCGAGAAAAGAGAGGTGCAAGTAGTTCGAGGAAACAAGGGGGCGAGTCTCGGAACGTATAACATACGTGAGAAACGAGAAGCCCGCAGATGACGAAGAAATGCGCAGTGCATCTCTTTTCGCAGCCTAGCGCCGATGGTAGTTGGGGGCGCCCCCTGTGAGAGTAGGACGTCGCTAGGCAAATAAAAAACCGATACCTTTCGAGGTATCGGTTTTTTTGTGTTGTATTTTAAGCTTAGTACGAAGGTGTACGAGAAAGAGGAGGAACAAAGAGTTCGAGGAAACAAAGGGAAGAGACTCGGAACGTATAATATACGCGAGACTCGAGATGGGGTATTTAATGGGAAGCTCGGTTGATTCAGCAAGTCTACTTGCTTGTGAGATGAGTTTGAGCGATAAATGCTTTGATTTGAACGATAAATCTCTAGTTTGAGCGATAAAGTATCCAATCTGCACGATAAATCTCCAGTTTGATTGATAAATTTACAACTGTTGATTTTAAGCGAAAAAACTTGTTTCATCCGGCTGTTTAACTTGGGTTATGAGACAATCGACTATCACAAACACCTGAATGGTGACGATTCTGCCGGGCGCAGTAGGGCTTCTTGGCGAGACTCGAAGACCTACGGTTGACGAAGAAATCTGCCGTTCATCGTCTTTCGCAGCATAGCGCCGATGGTAGTTGGAAGCCCCCCTGTGAGAGTAGGACGTCGCTAGGCAAATAAGAAACCGGTCCCTTCCGAGGTATCGGTTTTTTTGTGTTGTTTTTTAATGGTTTGAACAGGAGCGCAGCGAAAATAGAACTAATAGGGGGTTAAGGGTAAATGGAAACCAAATTCTTAAATTAGGATCCATGCCGCTGACTCTTCATGAATCTTTTCTGTTGGTGGAGGGTTTATATTATGGGAAGTAGGATTGAACGGGTGAATTGATTCAACAAGTCAACTTACCAGTGAGATGAGTTTGAACGAGAAATACTTCAATCTGAGCGATAAATTATCAATCGCATATATAAAAAGAGATATTTTGTTTCAGTGGTCAACTTAACTTGGTATATGAGATAACAGTGCAATGGCCGTCGGTGATTGTCCATCTTGTTGTATAATAAAGCTATATGAAAAAGTGTGAGGGATTAGATATGAAGGAACGTCCAATAGTAGAAGCGATGCAACGTTTTTATGAAAATCAAAATAGCTCGTTTCATGTGCCTGGACATAAACATGGGGCATTGTCCGAATTGCCGCGTGCTTTTAAAGATGTAATGAGGTTTGATTACACAGAGCTCAGTGGACTTGATGATTATCATCATCCGGAAGAAGTCATCGCGGAGGCACAAGATTTATTGGCAAAAACCTACGGAGCGCAACATAGTTATTTTCTGGTAAATGGTTCGACCGTGGGAAATTTGGCGATGGTGTATGCAACTTGTGGGGAAGGCGATCGAGTACTAGTGCAAAGGAATGCTCACAAGTCGGTATTCCATGCACTTGAGTTGGTAGGTGCACAACCGGTGTTTTTAACACCTCAATGGGATGAGGCTACCTACACGCCATCACACGTCAGCTTATCTACTGTAGCTGCGGCTATCGACTATTATCCAGATGCAAAAGCAATTATTTTAACTCACCCTACTTATTATGGCGTGACGAATTCTGAAATGATTGAAACCATTCAGTTGGCGCATGAACACGGAATTCCCGTCTTAGTTGACGAAGCGCATGGGGCGCATTTTATTGGAAAAGGCAAATTTCCCATGTCCGCAATTGAAATGGGTGCAGATGTGGTTGTACAGTCCGCTCATAAAACACTGCCGGCATTGACCATGGGTTCATTTCTTCATATCAACTCAAATCGAGTGTCCAATGATAGAGTGAATCGCTATTTGCGTATGCTTCAATCCAGCAGTCCCTCGTATCTATTACTGGCATCCTTGGATGATGCCCGACATTATATCGGAACGTATGCGCATGAAGATCATCAGCAGTTTATCAAGTCACGAAATCAGTTCATGGATGGGTTAAAGACGATTCCTTCTCTTGAAGTTATTGAAGTTGATGATCCACTGAAGTTACTATTACGGGTATCCCATTTGACTGGCTTCAGCTTGCAAAAACAATTGGAGCACCAGGGTATCTATGTAGAATTAGCGGACCCCGAGCAAGTTCTAATTATCTTGCCTTTATTAAAAGCTAGACATCACTTCCCATTTGCAGAAATACGAAGGAAGATAAAATCAGCTGTTGAAAAATGTTCTAAACAACAAAGAGATAAAGTGGAAATTGATTATTCGCATGATATAGAAGCACTATCAACTTTAGCCGTTTCATATAAAGAGTTACAGACGGCAGAAAATGAATGGATTTCATTTACGAAAACTACCGGACGAATCTGTACGGGAATGGTTATTCCGTATCCACCCGGTATTCCTTTGTTTGTTCGTGGGGAGAAAATTACAACTAATAAATTGAAAATGCTTGCAGATTATTTAGCGAGTGGTGCAACGATTCAAGGTGAGCATGATTTGAGCCGAAAACAGTTGCTTGTCTTGAAGGAGGAAAAAGAATGAACAACCAAGGATTTTTTATAACAATTGAGGGACCAGAAGGTGCAGGGAAAACAACTGTGATGGGCGATGTTGTTGCACAATTAGCGAATGAAGGCTACGAGATTGTATCAACACGTGAGCCGGGTGGTATCCGCATATCAGAACATATACGTGAAGTCATATTAAATAACGATTACACGGAGATGGATGGCCGAACAGAAGCACTATTGTATGCCGCGGCGAGAAGACAACACTTGGTGGAAAAAATCACGCCTGCATTAAATGAAAATAAAATCGTTTTATGTGATCGATTTATTGATGCGTCTCTTGCTTACCAAGGTCACGCCCGCGGATTGGGAATTGACGAAGTACTTTCCATCAATGAGTTTGCAATTGGCAAGTTAATGCCCGACCTAACATTATTGTTTGATTTGGAGCCTTCATTGGGTCTAAAAAGGATTGCAAAGCATGATGAAAGGGAAAAGAATAGACTAGACGCTGAAAATTTGGCATTTCATGAAGCAGTAAGAGAAGGTTACCAGGAAGTCATCAAACGATATCCAGAACGAATACATGTGGTGGATGCTTCCAAATCACAGGAAGAAGTAACGGAATACGTACTGAATGTTCTGAAAAATTCTCTTGCTTCACGTATGAAATGAACAAACTTTTCATGTTATAATAGTAGGAAGAACTTCCGGAAAAGGGGTCGAGTTGATGAAGCTTATAGTGGCTGTGGTGCAAGATCAAGATAGTAACCGTTTATCAAACGCACTTACGAAAGGTGACTTTCGTGCAACCAAATTAGCAAGTACTGGTGGTTTTTTACGATCAGGAAATACAACATTTTTAATCGGTACCGATGACGAATTAATTCCGAAAGCACTTGATTTAATCCGTGATAATTGTCGTTCTCGTGAGCAGATGGTTGCTCCGGTATCGCCAATGGGCGGTAATGCTGACTCATACATTCCTTATCCTGTAGAAGTTGAAGTGGGTGGCGCAACAGTATTTGTGCTTCCGATTGAACAGTTCCATCATTTTTAAATTTTAGTACTGCATTTATGAATCAATTTTATTTAGCTATACACGAAAAATCCCGTGTTTTCCGGATGTCCGGAGCACGGGTTTTTTCAAAAAGAAAGGGTGAGCAACTTCATGGATGCAAACCAAAAAGATGTCAGACAGTTACAACCAGTTGTAATGAAACAACTCCAAACGGTTTTTCAGAAAAATCGTGTTGCTCATGCGTATCTTTTTGAAGGAGCAAAAGGAACTGGCAAAGTAGCGGTCATGCGCGCTTTTGTGAAATTATTATTATGTGAACAACCCGTACAAAATGTTTCATGTGAAACGTGCAGAGGGTGCAGAAGATTTGAATCTGGCAACCATCCTAACTTTATTCAAATTGAGCCGGATGGACAAGATATCAAAAAAGATCAAATGCTCCAGTTGATATATGAGATGAATAAAACAGGCCTTGAAGCTGGTCGTAAAATATACGTGCTCCACAGGGCAGATCGCTTAAACGCATCTGCTGCGAATACATTGCTCAAATTTTTAGAAGAACCTGAAGGTCTGATTACAGCGATTTTGTTAACGGAAAAACCACATGCGATTTTACCGACAATTCGATCGCGTAGTCAAATTATTTCTTTCCCTGCTATTCCTTATGAAGAACGGGTGAAAGTACTGATAGATCAAGGCTTGACTGCGTCTATGGCAGCAACTGTTTCCATGTTGACGAATGATTTGGAAGAATCTTCACAATTGGCAAAAGATGAGCAGTTTGCACAGGTTCGAAAAACAGTGTTAAAATTAGTAGAGGCAGTCGAATCTAATGTACATGAAGCGATGTTGACCGTACATGAAGATTGGTTACCTTTGTTAAAAGAAAAAGAAGAAACAGAACAGGCATTGGATTTGCTTTTATTCGCATACCGCGATTTAGTATCAGTCAAGGCCAAAAGTGATTCAGCTTACGCGTATCCGGATTTTTTGCCCTTTTATCAACGACGTGCCCTTCATACTACGTATGAGCACTTGTCCAATAAAATAGAGGCTATATTAAAAGCGAAGCAACAACTGCATCGCAATATGAATCGGACGCTGTTAATGGAACAGTTAATGCTGAATCTTCAGGAGGGGTTTTCGTTTGTATAACGTGGTAGGTGTCCGCTTTAAGAAAGCGGGTAAAATATATTATTTTGATCCAGCTGATTTTCCTTTGGAAAAAGATCAGTATGTTATAGTTGAGACAGCAAGAGGGGTAGAATACGGGAAGGTCGTCGTTCCTGTAAAGCAAGTTGAAGAACACGATGTGGTTTTGCCACTTAAGCAAGTTGTACGTCCGGCTGATGAGCGTGATCGCCATCAAGTGGAAGAGAACCAACTTGAATCGCAACAGGCATTTGAGCTTGGAACAGAGAAGATTGTTGAACACACACTGGATATGAAGCTGGTCGATGTAGAGTATACATTTGATCGAAATAAAATCATTTTTTATTTCACGGCTGAAGGTCGAGTAGACTTCCGTGATTTGGTGAAAGATTTAGCTTCTGTTTTCAGAACTCGAATCGAGTTACGTCAAATCGGGGTTCGAGACGAAGCAAAAATGCTTGGTGGAATCGGACCATGTGGTCGTATGTTGTGCTGTTCTACATTTTTAGGTGATTTTGAACCTGTTTCAATCAAAATGGCCAAAGATCAAAACCTTTCTCTAAACCCATCAAAAATTTCGGGTTTATGTGGTCGATTGATGTGCTGTTTGAAATACGAAAATGATGAGTATGAAACAGCAAAAGAGTTAATGCCCGATATGGGTGCGCGAATTTCCACACCTGATGGCAAAGGAAAAGTCGTCGGAATTAATTTGCTGGAACGCGTGATGCAAGTTGAATTAGCTGAGCAACAACGTGTGCTTGACTATACATTAGAAGAAATTCAACAATATGCAGAAAACCAAGTGTAATGGACTGAACAACGAGGTGATGTACGTGAAAGATCGTAATTTTTTGGATACGGTCATGGAGTTTGAACAGCAACTGGAATCTTTGCAAGGGCAGTTCCATGCACTTAAAGAGTTCGTGGCATTGATGATGGAAGAACATCAGTCTTTGCAGCAAGAAAACTTCCTTCTTCGAACGCGACTGGATGAAATTCATGCAGCGGAAGAAGAAGTCCTGAAGCAGAACGAACTAAATGCAAAAAAATTAAGCCGGCTTGATATTGGAGAAGGTTACGATAACTTGGCACGATTATATCAAGAAGGATTCCATGTGTGTCATGTGCACTTTGGAAGCTCACGTAAAGGTGAAGATTGTTTGTTTTGCCTTTCTTTTTTAAATAAACAAAACGGGTGATGAAAGACTGATTCCACTTATTCAAGTGGATGTCGGTCTTTTGTTATGTCGGAGGGTTAACCAATGGAAATCGACTTACAAGATGATGAAAGACTAGACTATTTGCTTGCAGAAGAACTACGGATTATTCAGAGTCCGTCCGTTTTTTCATTTTCACTCGATGCGGTCCTGCTTGCAAAATTTACGTATGTGCCGATTAAACAAGGGTCTATCGTCGATCTGTGTTCAGGAAACGGCGTCATTCCTTTATTTTTAAGTGCACGAACGAAAGCCAAGATAACAGGTGTAGAATTACAGGCACGATTGGCTGATATGGCCAAGAGAAGCGTTAGTTATAATCAATTGAATGAACAAATAACTATTGTTGAAGGGGATGTAAAAACGATTCCAAAAGAGTTAGGAATTGAAAAGTATGATGTGGTGACGTGCAATCCTCCGTATTTTCCTGCCCATGAAGCAAGTAATAAAAACTTGAAAGAGCATTTAGCGATAGCCCGTCATGAACTTTATTTAACGTTAGACGAAGCGGTTCAATCTGCAAGTCAGCTGTTAAAACAAGGTGGGAAAGCGGCATTTGTTCATCGACCTGGCAGATTGTTGGACATTGTGACGGCGATGAGAGCCAATCGACTGGAGCCGAAACGCATTCGCTTTGTTTATCCGAAAGAAGGCAAAGAAGCGAATACCTTGTTAATAGAAGGAATCAAAGATGGAAAACCTGATTTAAAAATTCTTCCCCCTTTATATGTGTACGATGAAAAAGGCGAATATACAGAAGAAGTGCGTGAGATGCTTTATGGAAAAAACTAATGAGCATATTTTTTATGTATTGGAATGTGCTGACGATTCCTATTATGCCGGCTATACCAATGATTTAACAAAACGTGTAAATGTTCATAATAGCGGAAAAGGCGCCAAGTATACCCGAGCAAGACGACCGGTCTCTTGTATTTATCAGGAAGCATTCGAAACGAAACAACTGGCGATGAAAGCGGAGTATGCATTTAAACAGTTAAAGAAAAGTGACAAAATAGATTATATGGCAAATGGAATGAGAGGTGAACGGTAATGCACGCACAAAAGAGTTTTTCAGGACAATCTTCTACTGGTATTTTATATTTGGTGGCGACACCTATTGGAAACTTGGAGGATATGACCGTTCGTGCGATTCGAATGATGAAAGAAGCGGATTATATTGCTGCCGAAGATACACGTAATACGAAAAAACTGTGTAACTACTTTGAAATTGATACACCGCTTATCAGCTACCATGAACATAACTTGGAATATGGTGGGGACAAGCTTTTAGAGCTTCTGCGAAAAGGAAAGAATATTGCACTTGTCAGTGATGCCGGCTTACCGTGCATTTCAGATCCGGGAGCAGATATTGTGGCAAAGGCAGTAGCGGAGAATTTATCCGTGGTGCCAATTCCTGGTGCGAATGCTGCATTGAGTGCGTTAATATCATCTGGACTTTCCACTTTGTCATTTACTTTTTATGGCTTCCTTCCGAGGCAAAAGAAAGATCGGAAAGCTGCGCTTGAAGACCTTCAATATCACAAAGAAACGATGCTTTTTTATGAAGCTCCACATCGATTAAAGGAAACACTAAGAGATGCTCAACAAATACTGGGATCTTCGCGAAAAGTGGTCTTGGCTCGAGAAGTTACGAAGAAGTTCGAAGAGTTTGTAAGAGGAACTTTAGAAGAGGCAGTGGCTTGGGTAGAGAGTGAAGACGTGCGTGGCGAATTTGTATTGGTTATCGATGGTTCTAAAGAAGAAAATCCTGAAAAAATGGAAAAATGGTGGTTGAATTTATCCATAACTGAGCATGTTAACCATGTAATGGATAAACAAATGCTTTCTTCAAAAGAAGCCATTAAAGTCGTGGCCAAGGAAAGAGATTTACCAAAGCGGGATGTTTATCAGCAGTATCATATTGAAGCATAAAAAATCCGGAGTGACGTATTGTCGCTCCGGATTTTGAAATTATTTAGTAAGATTAGATTGAATTTCTTTTACCAATAAGTCTGCGCCTTCTGGGCTCAAGATCAGTTTTCCGCCTACTAAACGTAGGTTGTCATCTGATACTTCACCAGTAACAGCACATGTCATGTTTGGTAAATATTTTTTCAAGATGATTTTATCGTCATCCACGTAAATTTCCAATGCGTCTTTTTCAGCAATGCCTAATGTACGGCGAAGCTCTATTGGAATAACTACGCGTCCTAATTCATCAACTTTACGAACGATGCCTGTAGATTTCATGAAAAGTACTCCTCCCGAATTATAAAAGTAATTCGTCAAATTTCGACATTTCTTTCTTGTCTGTTATTTATCATACCAACTCCTCCCAAATTCGTCAATAACTATTACTCCCATTTCAAAGTAATAATTGTTAAAAATATGATATTATATAGTTATAATATAATATTTTTGACACGAATTATTTGTTAGTGTCAAGAATATGGCAATAATTGAAAAAAACTGAATTAATAATGAATGCAATTATTATTCGACAATTTCCGTCAATCTTACAGCATTGAAACAATTCAGGTACTCAGATAGAATAGTATTACTACTTTATGGGCACGAAAGGGCGAATTTAAGTGAACAGCAAAAAAAATTCTTTTTATATTACGACTCCAATTTACTACCCAAGTGGTAAATTCCACATTGGAACTGCATATACAACGGTAGCTTCCGATGCGATGGCTCGCTACAAGCGTTTACGTGGGTTTGATGTTCATTTTTTAACAGGCATGGATGAGCATGGTCAAAAGATTCAGGAGAAAGCGCAAGAAGCTGGAAAAGATCCACAATCATATGTCGATGAAATTGCGGAAGCTTCCAAACAGGTTTGGGACTTGATGCACATTTCCAATGACGATTTTATTCGTACGACTGAACAGCGTCATAAAGATGGCGTTGAAAAGATTTTCCAGTTATTCCTTGATAACGGCGATATTTACAAAGGTGAATATGAAGGATGGTATTGCACGCCTTGTGAATCTTTCTTTACTGAATCACAATTGGAAAATGGAAACTGTCCGGATTGTGGACGTCCAGTGAAAAAAGTCAAAGAAGAATCATATTTCTTTAATATGAAAAAATATGCTGACCGCTTGCTGAACTATTATGAAAATAATGTGGAATTTATTGAACCTGAGTCCAGAAAAAACGAAATGATCAATAACTTCATCAAACCAGGATTAGAAAATTTATCTGTGTCCCGAACTTCATTTGATTGGGGAATTCGAGTGCCTGGAGATGCAAAACATGTCATTTATGTATGGGTAGATGCTTTATCAAACTACATTACAGCTCTCGGGTATAAGTCGGATGATGAATCATTATTTAATAAGTTCTGGCCTGCTGATGTACATGTGGTCGGTAAGGACATTGTGAGATTCCATACAATTTACTGGCCGATTTTCTTGATGGCTTTGGATTTACCGTTACCTAAAAAAGTATTTGCACATGGCTTTATCATGATGAAAGACGGGAAAATGTCGAAGTCAAAAGGCAATGTTGTCACACCGGAACTTTTAGTGAACCGTTATGGACTAGATGCTACTCGTTATTTCTTATTACGTGAGTTACCATTCGGTGCTGATGGTGTCTTTTCACCGGAATCTTTTGTGGAACGTACGAACTATGACTTGGCAAACGACTTAGGAAACTTACTGAATCGTACTGTTTCCATGATGAATAAATATTTTGATGGTGTGATTCCAACAGAAGGAAATGAACCAACAGAATTTGATGCTACTTTACAAGAGCATGCAAAAGAAGTGAAAGAAAAATATGAAGCAAGTATGGAGAAAATGCAGTTCAGTATCGTGTTAAGCGATTTATGGTCTCTTGTTTCTCGTACGAATAAATATATTGATGAAACACAACCATGGGTATTGGCTAAAGAAGAATCAGACAAACCAAAACTAGGTTCAGTTATGTGGAATTTGGCAGAAAGTCTTCGTAAAATAGCCGTTTACTTACAACCTTTCATGACAAATGCGCCAAAACAAATTGCTGAGCAACTAGGATTGTCTGCAGATGCATTGACATGGGATTCACTTGAAAACCCATCAAGCATTGCAACTGGCACAAAAGTGATTGAAAAAGGCGTACCGATTTTCCCAAGGTTAGAAGTGGAAACAGAAATTACGTATATTCAAGAACAAATGCGTGGTCCTGTAAAAGCGGAAGAATCTGAAGTGGTAAAAGAAGAAGCGGCAGAAGTGCCAGAAATTACAATTGAGGAATTTTTGAATGTAGATTTACGAGTGGCCACTGTCACAGCTTGTGAAGCAATTCCTAAAGCGGATAAATTATTGAAGCTGCAAGTGGATTTGGGATACGAACAACGTCAGGTTGTATCGGGCATTGCCAAAAGTTACAAGCCTGAAGAATTAGTCGGGCAGAAAGTCATTGTTGTAGCCAACTTAAAACCAGTCAAGCTGCGCGGGGAATTATCGCAAGGAATGATTCTTGCTGGAGAAAAAGACGGTTATTTAACATTGGCAACCGTAGATGAAAAGCTTGAAAATGGTGCGAAAGTAAAATAAAAGAGGATCCCTATAGCCTGTCCAGCATTTGCTGAGCAGGCTTTTTCCTTGTTACTATGAATCGGAACGTGCTATTCTTTGGAAAGTTTAGGTCGTTGGAATCACTGGAAATAAAATGCAATTAATTGTAATTGCCATTTCCAGGTTATTTAGTCCTGATTGTTATGAAGAACACACGGTTCTGTCGTCAATTTGTTACAAGACAGAGATGTAGGAAATACTTATTAATTCTAAAATAGAAACAGTGAGGCGATTAATCATGTACATAGACACACACGTCCATTTAAATGCAGATCAATACGATGAAGATTTACAACAAGTCATTGAACGGGCACTAGAAGCAAAGGTAAATCACATGGTTGTCATTGGTTTTGACCGTAAAACAATTAAGCGAGCGATTTCGCTAGCGGAACAATATGATTTTATTTATGCAGTTGTTGGCTGGCACCCGGTAGATGCTATTGATTGTACAGATGAAGACTTGCAATGGATTGAGGAATTAGCGGCTCATCCAAAAGTTGTGGCGATTGGTGAGACTGGTTTGGATTACCATTGGGATAAGTCTCCGCATGATGTGCAACAAGAGTTGTTCAGAAAGCAAATTCGTTTAGCACAAAAAGTGAATTTGCCGATTGTCATCCACAATCGTGATGCTACGGAAGATGTCATCCGAATTTTACAGGAAGAACAGGCTGAAAAAACCGGAGGAGTAATGCATTGTTATGGTGGCAGTGTTGAAACCGCTAAAATCTGCATTGATTTAAATTTCATGATTTCCCTTGGGGGTCCCGTGACTTTCAAAAATGCGAAGAAGCCGAAAGAAGTAGCTGCCGAAATTCCTTTAGAGTATTTAATGATTGAAACGGATGCTCCTTACTTGGCACCCCATCCACATAGAGGAAAACGCAATGAACCGGCACTCGTAACACTTGTAGCAGAAGAAATCGCTCGTTTGAAAGATGTTTCAATTGATGAAGTGGCAAGAGCCACAACTGAAAATGCCATAAAATTTTACAAACTACCTGTATAAAAACTGGAACCGTCTCCAATACTTGGACAAAGGAGGATGTTTCAACCAGAATAGTTTGACTAATTTAGAATGGTTGACAGGCATTTTTGAAATCTATATAATCACACGAGTGATAAGGAGGCGTTTTTCATGTCAAATAATTCCATGAAAAACCTGTTCACCAAAGCATTGAGGAGTAAACAAATAGGAATAGCAGCAATCGCAGTTATCTTAATTGTTTCAGTCATATCAGCCGTTCTTTTCATAGGAACGAAACAAACTGTCGCTTTGACGGTTAATGGTAAACAACAAGAAGTTAACACCCATGCAGATACAGTTGGAGACTTATTAAATGAACAAAACATACAAGTTTCCGACGCTGATTTAGTGTCACCCTCATTGAACACGAAAATAGAAGAAGGACTTTCTATTAAGTGGGAGCAGGCAAAAAAAATTACGATTACAGTTGATGGGAAAAAACAAACCATCCAAACAGCTGCTAATCAAGTTAGTGAAGTTTTAGCAGAAGCAAAGATTGAAGTTTCTGAGCAAGATAAGTTAACACCTGGGCTTGATGCCAAGGTCGGACCCGATACAAACATTGCGATTGAAAAAGCGTTCCAAGTAACGCTCGTAGATGGTGTCAATGAAATGAAGGTTTGGTCCACTTCGACTACGGTCGCTGACTTTTTAAAACAACAAGAGATTCAAATGAATGAATTTGATCGTGTCGAACAAAGAATGGATGAACTAGTGATTCCAAACGATGTTATACAAGTCGTTCGCGTAGAAAAAGTCACCGATGTAGTGGAAGCAGCAACGAATTTCGCTGTGGAAACACGTAAAGATAAGAACCTGTTAAAAGGTAAAGAAAAAGTAGTACAAGAAGGTAAAAAAGGATCCATTAAACAAACTTATGAAATAATTTCTGAAAACGGGAAACCGGTCGCCCGCATTCTAAAAGGCGAAGAAGTAGTTAGTGATCCAGCCAAGAAAGTCGTGGCTGTTGGAACGAAGATTGTTACGGCAAGCGTTTCACGTGGTGCCTCCAGTTCATCAGAACCTAATGGCAAAGAATTTTATGTCTCTGCTACCGCATATACAGCTTACTGTAATGGCTGTTCTGGAATTACTGCTACAGGTATCGATTTGCGTTCAAACCCTAACTTAAAAGTAATAGCGGTAGATCCAAGTGTTATTCCATTGGGTTCCAAGGTTTGGGTAGAAGGCTATGGTTATGCAGTGGCTGGTGATACTGGTGGAGCGATCAAAGGAATGAAAATTGACTTGTTCATGCCAACAACAGATCAGGCATTTGGATTTGGGCGAAAACAGGTTCGGATTAAAGTATTGGACTAATTTAAATCCAGCTTTCCCATGTATTTTGGGAAAGCTTTTTCTCGTTTAGAGAAGACAGAATGAAATTTGCCTCTTGTCGTTAGTGTCGGACTATCGTGGCCTGCTACGCTTTTCTATGTACATTGAATGCGTGCGCAAGTAAAATAGGCAAAGAAGCAGTTGGAAATGAGGCAGTGAATCGTGTTTATTGAAGAAGTAATAGTGGTGGAAGGAAAAGATGATACAACCGCTATTAAGCGTGCTGTGCGAGCGGATACCATCGAAACGAACGGATCTGCCATTTCACCAGAAACCATTCAGCGTATTCAGCATGCGCAAAATAAAAGAGGAGTCATTGTTTTTACAGATCCTGACTACCCTGGTAGACGTATTCGTGCCATTATTGAAGAACAGGTACAGGGTGTAAAGCATGCGTTTTTACCGAAAGAGAAAACCATTGCAAAAAATGGCAAAGGTCTTGGCATAGAGCATGCAGCGGACGAAGATATACGTCAAGCTCTATTAAATGTATATACACCTAGAAATACGTTGAACGAAATAAAAGAAATTCCACTTCATCAATTGATGGAAGCGCGATTAATTGGGCATCCTAGTGCTAAAGCGCGTCGCGATAGGCTTGGCGAACTTTTGCAGATTGGTTATACGAATGGAAAACAACTACAAAAAAGATTATCAATGTTCCAAATTGAAAGCGAGCAGTTAAAAAAAGCTTTAGCACAATTGGATCAGGAGGGCATACATGAGTAAAGATATTGCAACCCCAAAACGTACACAAGAAATATTAAAAAAATATGGATTTTCCTTTAAAAAGAGTTTAGGTCAAAATTTTTTAATCGATCCGAACGTGCTTCATAATATTGTCAGTCATGCAAAGCTGACAAAAGATTCTGCTGCTATTGAAATCGGTCCTGGAATAGGTGCTTTGACAGAGCATTTAGCGCGTAATGCGGGACAAGTGGTTGCTTTTGAAATCGATCAACGACTATTACCGGTGTTGGAAGATACGCTTTCTCCGTACGATAACGTAGAAATCGTCCATTCGGATATTTTAAAAGCCAACGTGGCAGAAGTGATGCAGGAAAAACTGGCAGGATACAAGGATGTTATGGTCGTAGCAAACTTACCTTATTATGTAACAACACCTATCTTGATAAAATTATTAATGGAAAAACTGCCGATTCGCGGAATGGTTGTCATGATGCAAAAAGAAGTGGCGGATCGCATCACAGCTTCTCCGAGCACGAAAGCATATGGATCATTGTCGATTGCCATTCAGTATTATATGAAGGCTGAAATTGCCATGACTGTTCCGAAAACAGTATTTATCCCACAACCTAATGTCGATTCAGCTGTCATTAAATTAACTAGACACGAGACGGCTCCGGTACATGTTCAGGATGAAGATTTCTTATTCACGGTTTCGCGTTCTTCTTTTGCCCAACGCAGAAAAACCATTTTAAACAATTTGCAGTCACAACTTCCACATGGGAAAGAAAAGAAAGATTTGATTTTAGCTGCACTCGAAGGTGCGAGCATAGATCCAACCCGACGTGGGGAAACATTAACCATTCAAGAGTTCGGGAAATTGGCAGATTTATTGCTTCCAGATTTCAAGGAAACACTGACTTTATAACAAACTCAGCACACTTATTTTAAAAAAATACAGCTGGATTATACGAAACTTATTGACAAGTGCTTTTGTTCATTGTTAAAATAATAAATTTGGTTGACAAATATTTTTTGATATGGTATGCTTGTTACTAAGTGAGGTGTAAGCGAAATGCCAAAAACTTTAGCTGATATTAAGAAGTCTTTAGATTGTCATTTAGGTAAACGTTTGCAATTAAAAGCAAACGGTGGTCGCAAGAAAACGATTGAACGAGCAGGCGTTTTACGTGAAACGTATCATGCAGTGTTCGTAGTGGATCTTGATCAGGACGAGAACGCTTTCGAGCGTGTGTCTTACAGCTACACAGATATTTTAACTGAAGCAGTAGAAATTACAATTGTTGACGGAATGCAAGAACTTGTAGTCGTCAAATAATCTTTCGCACTTATGTACTTATCTTTTATCAAAACACTCTTGGGTTATATTCCATGAGTGTTTTTTTGTTTTCAGTGCATACTACATTTGTCAGTCCTCAAGAGGAGGAAAAACATGCCACGTAATCGTGTAATGTCAGATCGTCTAAAAGAGGAAATTGCGAAAGAACTTGGATTTTACAATGTCGTTGAGCGTGACGGTTGGGGAGGCATAACTTCTCGGAATGCCGGTAATATGGTAAAGCGAGCTGTTGAAATGGCACAGACCGGATTAATGAACGGGCAAAATCGCTACAAGAAGTAAGTCGCAATGATAATTTCTAATGGGACTGACAAAGGCGGAGAAATCCGCCTTTTTTACGGATAAAAAGTCAAGCTGATATCTTTTCGAGGCCTCCTTTCCTAAATCACTAGCTGTGGTAAAATAGGGAACAGCAATGAACAGATGAAGGAGGCATAGCCATGCTTTATGTGAAAGCTCCTGCAAAAATTAATTTAACCCTGGATGTCCTACAAAAACGTCCGGATGGCTATCATGAAGTAGAAATGATTATGACAACGGTTGATTTGGCAGATCGTATTGGATTAGAACCGAGAACTGATGGGCAGATTTGTATAATTTCAGCTGACCGATATGTGCCGGATGATCACAGAAACTTAGCCTATCAAGCAGCTAAGTTATTAAAAGATACATATAAGATACAAGAAGGCGTATCGATTACTTTAGAGAAAAAAATACCTGTTGCTGCTGGTCTGGCAGGAGGAAGCAGTGATGCGGCCGCTACTTTAAAGGGATTGAATGAATTATGGGATTTGAAGTTGACTGCTGATCAATTAGCCGAACACGGGGCTAAAATTGGTTCAGATGTTTCGTTCTGTGTTTATGGAGGAACGGCATTGGCCACTGGTAGAGGGGAGCAGATTCAAGAATTACCTGCCCCGCCAAACTGCTGGATTATATTAGCTAAACCTTCGATAGGTGTATCGACGGCAGATGTCTACGGAAGTCTGAAAGTTAATGAAGTGGTCCATCCCAATACAAAAGAAATGATTCGTGCAATTCGTGAGAAAGATTATGTATTAATGTGTAATACTATGGGAAATGCATTGGAATCAGTTACGTTAAAAATGCATCCCGAGGTCTCCATGATCAAAGAACACATGATGAAATTTGGAGCAGATGCGGTATTAATGAGTGGTAGTGGTCCAACAGTATTTGGCGTAGTTCAACACGAGTCCAGAGTGAATAGAATCTATAATGGTTTAAGAGGCTTTTGTGACGAAGTGTATGCAGTCAGATTGTTAGGAGAGCGAGATGCACTTGCCTAAAACCGTATATTTGTTTAAACTTACGTATAAATCATTCGTGTTTAGGAGTGTGACCAATGAAGTGGAAACGCAGTGAGCGGCTCGTTGATATGACTCATTATTTGTTAGACCATCCCCAACAGTTAATTCCATTAACATTGTTTGCGGATATGTACCAATCTGCTAAATCTTCAATAAGTGAAGATTTGACAATTGTGAAAGAAACGTTCGAAGAAAAAGGCATCGGCTTGTTAATGACAGTCCCAGGGGCCGCTGGCGGGGTTAAGTATATTCCAAGTATGCGTGATGAGGCGGTTCGTGAAGTCATTAAAGACTTTATGGAAGAGCTTGGTCACTCAGACCGTTTGTTACCTGGTGGGTATTTATTTATGACGGATTTACTTGGAAATCCTGAACTGATGAATCGTGTAGGAAAAGTATTTGCTTCAGCGTTTGCCAAACAACCAATCGATGTCATTATGACCGTGGCGACAAAAGGGATTCCGATTGCTCATGCTATTGCTCGTCACTTAAATGTACCTGTTGTGGTCGTACGTCGAGATAGCAAAGTTACGGAGGGTTCTACTGTCAGCATTAACTATGTTTCTGGATCTTCACGTCGTATCCAGACGATGGTGTTGTCCAAACGCAGTATGAAGAGTGGACAACGTGTTCTTATTACGGACGACTTCATGAAAGTCGGCGGTACAATGAATGGCATGAAAAACTTGCTTGAAGAATTCAATTGCCAATTAGCAGGTGTTGCCGTATTAGTTGAAGCGGAGCACGCTGACGAACAGTTAATTGAAAATTATTTATCACTTGTAAAACTGCATGAAGTAAATGAAAAAGATCGTACGATTGCTTTAACAGAAGGTAATTATTTTTCGAAAGGTGGAAATGAATAATGAAAGCAGTATCGACAACTAAAGCACCAGCAGCAATAGGACCATACGTTCAAGGAATGATTGTAAACGGCATGTTTTATAGTTCGGGGCAAATTCCGTTGACAGCTGAAGGGAATATGGTGGAAGGGTCAATTACAGAACAAACTCACCAAGTTTTCGCAAATTTAAAAGCTGTACTTGAAGAAGCGGGATCATCTTTACAACAAGTGGTGAAGACAACTGTCTTCATTAAGAATATGAATGACTTTGTTGTATTCAACGAAATATATGGTCAGCATTTTGGTGAACATAAACCTGCACGTTCCACTGTTGAAGTGGCACGTTTGCCGAAAGATGCACAAGTGGAAATAGAAGTTATCGCGTTAATTTCATAAGATATTTTCGAGCCATAGAGATATTTTCTATGGTTCTTTTATTGCCCTCTTAAATATTTTAAAAATTCAATTAAAAAAGAAGGGAAAATATGATAAATGTAGAATATAGTTGTCAGAGACTGTAAGGCATCTAAGAAGAAAGGTGGTGAGACAATGGAAGTAACTGATGTAAGATTACGTCGAGTACAAACCGATGGCCGCATGCGTGCCATTGCTTCCATCACACTAGACAGCGAGTTTGTCGTTCATGATATTCGTGTCATTGACGGTAATACAGGGCTATTTGTGGCCATGCCAAGTAAACGGACACCAGATGGAGAATTTCGAGATATTGCACACCCGATTAATTCTGGGACACGTACAAAAATTCAAGAAGCTGTATTGAACGCTTACGAGGAGTCTAGCGAAGAAGACATGATTCCCTATGAAGAAGCAGGAGCTTAATAGATTAGATTAAGAGACTTGTCATGTCGTATGATAGGTTTCTTTTTTTTGTATTAACATTAATCACTCTCTCTTTAGATGACGGCGTTTTCGACGTCCATGCCATTGCTCTGACGACGTCATCTAGTATTTTGATTTCAAATGGATTGGCCATCAAGGTAATAGGAGACTAAACTTCCTCTATCATATTAACGTTAAAATATTATTCCTATCATGTACTAAATTCTCTATGTTCGTCATGCAAAATGTGAAAGAGAAGAGAAATAACAAGAAAAGGACTTCCACCTTAGGGTGAGAAGTCCCTTTTAATGTCTAGTTTTAAAAGCCAGCCTGCACATAGTAAATGGACAAAAAACCCAAAATTAGAGAAGGTCTGTGCCTTGGCCGGAGTCAGGTTAGGGAGAGATTTTGTGCTCATCTCCAAGCTTTAGTACAAAATCAAGAGTGTCTCTTAGATTTTTTAAATAAAAAAGGTTAATAATAATGGTTTTGTCATCAATTTGTCAAGCGGGATTTCCTTGAATTACGGGTCTATTTCGGCTATAGTCAAAAGAGTAAATTGAACCTATTGGAGGACTCACTAGATGGCACAAACATATGCAGTGGTATTAGCTGCTGGTCAAGGTACACGTATGAAGTCCAAATTATATAAAGTACTACATCCTGTCTGTGGCAAACCGATGGTTGAACATGTGGTCGATCACATTCAAGGTATTGGAGCCGAACGAATTGTGACAATCGTTGGCCACGGTGCTGAAAAAGTACAGGATCAACTGGGAAGCCGTAGTGAGTACGCACTTCAAGAACAACAACTCGGTACGGCCCATGCAGTATTGCAGGCAAGTGAGGTATTAGGAAATCTATCTGGGACAACTCTTGTCATTTGTGGTGATACTCCGCTGATTCGCCCAGAAACGATGAAAGCGCTTCTAGCACACCATCACGAAACGGCTGCGAAAGCAACGATTCTTACTGGGATTCCTGAAAATCCTACAGGCTATGGCCGCATTATTCGTAATGCAGAAGGACATGTTGAACGCATCGTGGAACAAAAAGATGCTTCGCCTGAAGAACAAAAAGTGAAAGAAATTAACTCTGGCACATACTGCTTTGACAATGAATCCTTATTCGCAGCGTTAAAACTTGTGAAAAATGATAATTCTCAAGGTGAATATTATTTACCGGATGTTATTGAAATATTGAAAAACCAGGGCTCTATCATTTCTGCTTATGCGACAGATGATTTTGAAGAGACTCTAGGCGTAAATGATCGTGTGGCACTATCGCAAGCTGAAACATTGATGCGCGAGCGGATCGTTGAGAAACATATGCGCAACGGTGTAACTATTATTAATCCAACAAATACATTCATCAGCGCGGATGCGGTAATCGGTTCAGATACAGTGTTGCAACCTGGTGTCATAATTGAAGGAGTCAGTGAAATAGGGGAAGATTGCCTGATTGGTCCGAATAGTCATATCACAAACAGCAAAATCGGTCATCGTACAACTGTCCATTCGTCCGTTGTCACTCAAAGTGTTATTGGGGAAGATACGGCTGTTGGTCCGTTTGCACATATTCGCCCAGATTCAGAAATTGGCAATGCTGCAAAAATCGGCAACTTTGTTGAAATTAAGAAAACGAAATTAGGTAACCAATCGAAAGTATCACACCTAAGTTATATTGGTGATGCTGAGGTTGGTGAACGAGTAAATATTGGCTGTGGTACGATTACAGTGAACTATGATGGTAAGAATAAATTTGTTACAACAATTGATAATGATTCATTCGTAGGTTGTAATTCGAATTTGATTGCTCCTGTCAGCATTGGTCAAGGCGCTTATGTAGCAGCTGGATCGACCATTACGAAAAATGTGCCGGCGCAAGCTTTGGCAATTGGTCGAGTCCGTCAAGAAAACAAAGAAGGATATGTCAAAAAAAACTAAACTTAAAATAATAGGAGGAACATCATGGCTTACCATTATGCAGATACTAAATTAAAAATCTTTTCATTAAACTCAAACCATTCACTTGCGAAAGAATTGGCGGATGAAGTTGGGGTATCTCTAGGGAAAATTTCCGTAAACCGTTTTAGTGATGGTGAAGTTCAAATAAACATTGAAGAAAGTATTCGTGGCTGTGACGTCTTCATCATTCAGTCAACTTCTTCTCCTGTAAATGAAAACTTAATGGAGCTTTTAATTATGGTAGATGCTGTGAAACGTGCTTCAGCACGCACAGTTAACGTTGTTCTTCCTTACTATGGTTATGCCCGCCAAGACCGTAAAGCACGTGCTCGTGAACCAATCACGGCTAAATTAGTGGCAAACCTTCTTGAAACTGCTGGTGCAACTCGTGCTATCGTGTTAGATTTGCATGCACCTCAAATCCAAGGTTTCTTCGATATTTTAATCGATCATTTAATCGCGGTACCTATTTTGTCTGACTACTTCTTAGAGAAAAACATTGACCCATCTGAAATCGTGATTGTTTCTCCTGATCACGGTGGAGTTACACGTGCACGCAAAATGGCAGATAGATTGAAAGCACCAATTGCCATCATCGACAAACGTCGCCCGCGTCCTAATGTTGCAGAAGTAATGAACATTGTTGGTAATGTGGAAGGCAAAATAGCCATCCTAATCGACGATATCATTGATACAGCGGGTACAATTACAATCGCTGCGAATGCATTAGTAGAAAGTGGCGCGAAAGAAGTATATGCATGCTGTACACATCCTGTATTATCAGGTCCAGCAATCGAACGTATCGATAACTCAGTAATTAAAGAGTTAGTCATCACGAACTCAATCGAATTACCTGAAGAAAAGAATTCTCCAAAAATCATTCAATTGTCAGTTGCCCATCTTTTAGCTGAAGCAATTGTTCGTGTGTTTGAAGAGAAATCTGTCAGCACTTTATTCGATTGATGCGTCGAATGTTTCATTTTCTGTAAGTTGGGTAAACATAATACCAGAATGACTTACACAGGAGAGTGAAAATAGATGGCTACAACAGTAAAAACACAATCACGTGAAATAGGTAAACGATCTAATTTAACGAAATTACGCGATGAGGGCTTTGTGCCTGCAGTCGTATATGGTTATAAAACAGAATCTTCTTCAATCGCAGTTAGCGAATTGGATTTATTAAAAACACTTCGTGAGGTTGGGCGCAACGGCGTAATGAAATTAGACGTTGATGGTAAACCAGTAAATGTAGTATTAAGTGACTACCAAATGGACGTTTTGAAAGGTAAGTTCGTCCATGCTGATTTCTTGGCCATCAATATGTCTGATGAATTAGATGTTAACGTAAAGATTGTCACAACTGGCGATTCAGCTGTCGTTAAAGAAGGCGGCGTATTGAGCCAACCAAATCGTGAAGTGACAATCAAAGTAAAACCTTCTGCAATTCCTGATTCAATTGAAGTAGATGTATCGGGTCTTGCAATTGGTGAGACATTAACAGTTGCTGATATTCGTGATAAATCTGAATATAATATCTTGAATGAAGATGATTTCACGTTAGTATCCGTTTCTGCGCCTCGTTCGGATGAAGAGTTAGAAACTACTGCTGATGAACCAGCTGTAGCGGAAGACGGAGAAAGCGAAGAAGCGTCTAAAATTGAAGGCCAACCAAAAGCAGAAACAAAAGAATAACCAGTATAATCAAAATGGGATTGTCTTTGGACAGTCCCATTTTTTTTATGAACTATGTGCTTTGTGGTAAAATGGGAATCATTCAGAAGATAAAGGACGTATCGTTTATGAAAATGATTATCGGACTGGGCAACCCGGGGAAACCGTATGAACACACAAGGCATAATATTGGTTTTGATGTGGTGGATGAGTTGGCAAATCGATACAATTCTCCATTGAATCAAATGAAGTTCAAAGGAATGTACACTATAGTACATAGACCTGAAGGAAAAGTTTTACTCGTTAAACCGCTTACTTATATGAATCTTTCTGGCGAATGTGTGGTCCCGATGATGGATTACTACGAAATAGCAGAAGAAGATATTGTGGTCATTTATGATGACCTGGATCTGTCGGTAGGTAAACTGAGACTTCGTCAAAAAGGCAGTGCAGGCGGACATAATGGCATTAAATCGTTGATACATCATTTAGGTACACAAAACTTCAATCGCATCCGAGTAGGCGTAGATCGCCCACCTGCAGGCATGAAGGTACCTGACTATGTGTTATCAAGGTTTACATCAGAGGAAAAACCTTTGATGGATGAAGCCTTGAAAAAAAGTGCAGATGCCTGCGAAGATTGGTTATCTTCACCTTTTCTTGAAGTGATGAATCGTTTTAATGGTGCATAAGGAATAAATTGAGTTCGACCGGTCTATACTTTGAAAAAGGAGGCCGGTCCGTACTATGGCAATTCATGTAAAGTGTCGGCACTGCAAGACAGAAATGGGGCAGCTATCAGGCCAATCCGCTCTGCAGCATGGTCGAGTAAAGCAAATGAGAGAAGAATTTGCAGAAGAGTTCTTCACACAAGATGAAGAAGGAACACTAACAGTGTCCAGTATTTGTGAGCATTGTGAAAAATCTCTACGAGATAACCCAAACTACTATGCTATACAAAAGTGGATACAATAAGAATAAGCTTTGGCGCGGGTCTCGCGCACAAAGCCTTTTTCTGTTTAGATAGCACTGGTTTTTGGTTATTAGAGTGATAGAACACATCTCTATCTTTTCATGTCTTGCTCCAAGTGCCAGCCCGCACCTAAGCTTGGGCCAACAGGATGTTGGTTATGAAGGCGTCGCGACACGATGTCGCGGATTTAGCCTTCCTTCCCAATATCATGCGAAAGCAGGCTTTCGAATCGGACTTCCAGCACCGGCGTCGGGCTAGATTGGCACTTTGCGCTTTTCTTATAAGGAGGTTCGTATGGAACCATTACATCAATTATTTACGAAAGACCATCATATAAAGACGTTGCTGACAGATCTTCAAACTGGAGTCGATCAGCAGCTGGTGACAGGCCTCGCAGGAGGAGCCCGTCCACTATTTATACACTCTATGGCAAAGGAGACGGAGAGACCGATTTTAGTAGTGTCCCCGAATCTATTACAGGCACAGCGATTGTTTGAAGATATGGTAAAGCTGCTAGGTGAAGATGAAGTTCGTTTATATCCAGCTGATGAATTAATCGCGGCAGATTTGTCTGTATCGAGTCCAGAGCTTCGTGCAGAGCGTATTGAAACGCTTGATTTCATGCTGTCCCAAAAACGAGGAGTTGTCATCACACCAATTGCAGGTCTTCGTCGCCATATGCCAAATTTAGCTCAATGGAGAGCGAGTCGCCTAGAAACAGCTATCGGACAAGAAGTGAAAATGGACGAATGGCTCGATCAGTTAGTGGCGATGGGTTACTCCAGGCAAGCAATGGTTACCGCGCCGGGTGAGTTTGCTTTGCGTGGAGGTATTTTGGATATTTATCCGATTTACTTGCAACACCCAGTACGTCTTGAATTTTTCGATACTGAAGTGGATTCAATACGCACGTTTTCTGCGGAAGATCAGCGTTCCATTGAAAAGCTGAAAGAAGTCTGTATCCTGCCAGCAACGGAATTTGTGTGGACGCGACAACAACTTATGATTCTGGCTGAGAAATTAGAAGAATCATTGGCTGGTAGTTTAAAAAAATTGAAGAAGCCCGAAACGAAAGAACTTCTGCTTCAACATATCAATCATGACATCGAATTGCTGAGACAAGGCGATATTCCAGAACAAATGACGAAGTATGTATCCATTCTCGAAGACCACCCTACTTTCCTGGGCGATTATTTTGCTCAAGACGGTTTGGTGTTATTTGATGAGCTCGGTCGTATACAAGAGACAACGGATTCATTGGAACGTGAAGAGAAAGATTGGTATGTTTCATTGCTTGAAGAAGGCAAGACGGTTCATGATGTAAAGCTTTCGTTCAGTTTTAAAGAAATTCTTGGGATGTTGGATCAGAAGAAAATTTATTTTTCTTTGTTTGCTCGTACTTTCTCGGGTATTCCTTTAAAGAAATCGATTGCGTTTTCTTGTAAACCAATGCAACATTTCCATGGGCAAATGAGTGTCCTAAAAAACGAAATGGAACGGTTTGAAGTCGGCAAGTTCTTTATTTTTGTCATGGCTGAAGGAAATGAACGTCAGAAAAAAGTAAAAGACGTTTTGGAAGATTACGGGATGGACAGTCATGTCCTTACGAAACAAGAAGCACCTGATCAACCAGGGATATATATTATCGATGGAGAAATTTCGAGTGGTTTTGAATTGCCACTCCAACGAATTGCGTTAATGACGGACGAGGAACTATTTAAACAGCGACCTAAAAAGAAATCACGTCCACAAAAAATGACGAATGCTGAACGAATCAAAAGTTACTCCGAAATCAAACCTGGTGATCATATTGTTCATATTCACCACGGGATTGGGAAATATATAGGCATTGAAACGCTTGAAATCAATGGCATTCACAAAGACTATTTGCACATTCGCTACCGTGCGGAAGATAAATTGTTTGTACCGGTCGATCAAATCGATCAAATTCAAAAATATGTCGCCTCGGAAGAGAGAGAGCCTAAGCTCCATAAGTTAGGTGGAGCAGATTGGAAGAAAACAAAAACTAAAGTCTCGGCAGCAGTACAAGACATTGCGGATGACTTAATAAAACTATATGCCAAACGCGAATCTGAAAAAGGGCATGCTTTTGAGCCTGATCAAGATATGCAACAAGCTTTTGAAACGGCTTTTCCATATGAAGAAACAGACGATCAATTGCGCTCCATTGAAGAAGTTAAACGTGATATGGAAAAAGAGCGACCAATGGACCGTTTGATTTGTGGGGACGTTGGGTACGGCAAGACGGAAGTGGCAATTCGTGCAGCTTTTAAAGCTGTGCAGGACAGCAAACAAGTGGCCTTCCTTGTACCGACGACCATCTTGGCACAACAGCATTACGAAACAATGAAAGAGCGATTTGCCGATTTCCCTGTGGAAGTTGGTTTGTTGAGTCGATTCCGTTCGAAAAAGCAACAAACCGAAACAACAAAAGGATTAAAAGCAGGCACAATCGATGTAGTCGTGGGCACACATCGTTTATTATCAAAAGACATTGTGTATCACGATTTAGGATTGCTTATTGTCGATGAAGAACAACGCTTTGGTGTGACACATAAAGAAAAAATCAAGCAATTGAAAACGAATGTAGATGTCTTGACGTTAACAGCGACCCCAATTCCAAGAACACTACATATGTCGATGATAGGTGTACGTGATTTATCGGTAATCGAAACGCCACCAGCCAATCGTTTCCCAGTGCAGACATATGTAATGGAACAGAACGGTGCATTAGTGCGAGAAGCCATAGAACGTGAAATGGCGCGAGGAGGCCAAGCGTTTTATCTATACAATCGTGTAGAAGATATGGCACGCAAAGTGGATGAAATCCAAATGCTTGTGCCTGAAGCACGTGTTGGCTTTGCACATGGGCAAATGACTGAAAGAGAGTTAGAGTCCGTCATTCTGGCATTTTTGGAGGGTGATTACGATGTACTCGTTACTACAACGATTATTGAAACAGGGATTGATATCCCTAATGTTAATACACTTATAGTGCAAAATGCAGATCGCATGGGACTCTCTCAACTGTATCAACTAAGAGGTCGTGTCGGCCGTTCAAACCGTGTGGCTTATGCATACTTCATGTACCAACGGGATAAAGTGCTGACAGATGTCGCTGAAAAACGATTGCAAGCTATTAAAGAATTTACCGAACTCGGTTCAGGATTTAAAATTGCCATGCGTGATTTATCGATTCGCGGAGCGGGGAATCTACTTGGTTCACAGCAACATGGCTTTATTGATTCGGTTGGATTTGATTTATACGCACAAATGTTACAAGAAGCAATCGAAGAGAAACAAACCGGCGTGAAACAGGAAGAAGTGCTTGATGTCGAGATTTCCTTGCCGTTTGATGCCTATTTGCCAGATGCCTACATTCCTGACGGATTCCAAAAAATTCAGATGTATAAACGAATTAAAGCTGTTGAGAGTGAGAAAGACTACGCAGATTTAGTGGATGAATTAATTGACCGTTTTGGAAATATGCCGATTGAAGCAGAACGATTAATGCGAATTGCCCGTATTAAAGTTTGGGCAAAAATTTCAGGTGTTGAATCGATTAAAGAACAACATAAACAATTGGTCATAAAATTATCGAAAAAAGGCACACAAAATACGAATGGTGCCATGTTAGTGGAATCTTCAATGGACTATGGGAGAGCGGTTGGTTTCCAAATGAATAACCAACAACAATTACTTGTAACAATTGATGAAAAGAAAACTGCCAAACATCATCCATTTGATGTTTTGGAAGCTATGATGAGGCATTTGCCTGAAGCTCGAAAAGAAGTGAATTCCTTTGTTGGGGAGTAATGGAGACGCTTGCATATTTTATCCAAACATGACGCATACTGAGATAGAAATCAAAGAAATTTGAATTCTGTCGAAAGTGAGGCAACAAAGATGAAAGCTACAGGTATCGTCAGACGAATTGATGACCTAGGCCGTGTCGTCATTCCGAAGGAAATTAGAAGAACGCTTCGTATCCGTGAAGGAGATCCACTCGAAATATTTACGGACCGCGACGGCGAAGTCATTTTAAAAAAGTATTCCCCAATTAATGAACTCGGTGATTTTGCTCAGGAGTATGCTGAAACGCTTTATGCGACACTAGGCACTCCCGCTTTGATTAGCGACCGTGACGAAATGATTGCAGTAGCAGGTGTATCGAAAAAAGATTATTTGAACCGTCGACTGTCTTCTCAAGCAGAAGACATTCTACAAATGCGAACCATCGTGACGGAAAAAATCGAAAAATCGGTGGAATGGATTCCGGGACAAGTAGAACAAGTCAAATCGTATTGTGTAGCACCAATCATTGCTAGTGGTGATCCAATCGGCGCGGTCTACTTACTCTCAAAAGTCCACTTCATCGGTGAAGCCGAAATCAAAGCAGTAGAAACAGCAGCCCATTTCCTAGCCAAACAAATGGAACACTGAAAAGTGAAGTGCGCCGTGGTAGACCGACGCCGGCGCTGGAAGGATGAAAGGTGAATGAATCGCCTTTCTGACCCCAAAGGGCCCGCGGACTGGCGTACGTAACTAGACACTGTTAAGTGAAGTAAGCATCGGAACTGGAACTGAAAAGCGAAAAGCGTCTTCTTAATCAAATAAGAAGACGTTTTTTTCGTGTTATAATATACTCATCAAAAGCGCGGAATCCGTGCATGGAACGAGCCACTGTGATTGGAATGAGGAACAACTATGAACAACGAATGGACGATGCAAAAATTTATGAAAGGCACAGTTTTATTAACCATTGCCGCCTTAATCGTCAAAGCGCTAAGCGCAGTCTACAGAATCCCTTTTCAAAACATTGTGGGAGATCAAGGATTTTACATATACCAACAAGTTTATCCATTCATTGGAGTGCTAACCGTTTGGACGTCGTATGGCTTTGCGGTAGCCATTTCAAAACTATTGGCCGATACACATGACCAACCAGAATCCAATCAACGAGTAACTATTTTACGAACTGCTTTTATTTATTTAAGCGTAATATCAATCATTAGTTTTTCCTTGTTGTTTTCGGGAGCCGATGTGCTTGCCCGTTGGATGGGGGATGGGGAACTTGCGCAATTACTACGTACTGGCTCTTTTGTCGTATTATTGATGCCTGTGTTGGCTTTGTTGAAAGGATCTTTTCAAGCGGAAGGTCGAATGGAGCCAGTCGCTTATGGACAAGTAGTGGAGCAAACGGTTCGGGTGACGGTTATTTTAGTAGGAACATTTATTGTGGTGAAAACAGGCGCGTCTTTGTATGTTGCCGGAAGCACTGCTTTGTTAGGTGCTATCGTTGGTGAGATTGCAGGCATTGTGTTGCTTTTATTATTTGTTCGAAAAAAAACCAAACATGAAGTAGGAATGAGAGTTCATAAGCACGTTAAAGTTGGACCCATTATCAAGGATTTGACCATTATTAGTTTAAGTGTCAGCATGAGCTCGCTCATTTTACTTTTTTTTCAACTGGTTGACTCTTTTACAATTTTCAGTAGTTTGACGGAAACAGGGATGGACCGAATAACTGCAATGGAAACGAAAGGCACGTATGACAGAGGATTGCCCCTCGTCCAAATGGGCATTCTCATCGCTTCAACCTTGTCACTTTCCATCGTTCCGTTGATTGCGCACACAACGCAAAAGAAGACAGGCCGAAATGCGATTCCATATGCGCAATTAACGTTTCGAATTGCTCTTTTATTTGGAACCGCAGCCACACTGGGACTAATTCTAGTGTTACCGCCAGTTAATGAAATGTTGTTTGAAACAAGAGATTTATCCGCCACATTGATGGTATTTTGCATCCAAATCTTTTGGCTTTCATTAATTTTAACGATGACTTCTTTATTGCAAGGGTTGGGGAAAGTGGTCCTTCCTGCATTTTTACTGATTGTGGGACTCGTATTGAAGTGGTTGTGTAATGCTTGGTTGTTGCCTAAGATGGGAATTATGGGAGCGGCAATTGCCAGTAATGTTGGCTTCGCCTTCATTGCAATCAGTTTATATGTCTATGTCTATTCAATTTGGAAGATTCGTTTTGCGAATACCAGATTTTATGGTCATTTAGGTGTCGCTTCATTATTAATGATTTGTAGCGTATTAACATGGATGTATGTAGCTGATGGTTGGTTATTTGATGGACTTTCCAGCCGCTTCGCTGCGATGTTGACGGCCCTCACCAGCGTGGGTTTAGGTGCAACTGTATTTTTGCTTTACATCGCCAAAAGTCGAATAATTGCCGAGAAGGAATGGTTCTTATTACCACTCGGACGAAGAATGGCCATGATTCAATTGTGGCTTTACGGTAAAAAAAGAAAGTGGTGATTCTTATGAATACAATTACAGTGCTTGGTCTTGGAGCAGGGGACTTGGAACAATTGCCGTTAGGTGTATATAAAACATTGCTGAAAGCACAACGACTGTATGTGCGAACAGCTGAACATCCCGTATTACAAGAATTAAAGGATGAAGGCATTACATATGAAAGCTTTGATGCAGTTTATGAAAAACATGATGCATTTGAAGCGGTATATAAAGAGATTGTCGAAACGCTAATAACACTATCTCAATCCGGTCCGTTGTTTTATGCCGTTCCGGGTCATCCATTAGTGGCTGAACAGACTGTTCAATGGTTGGTGGATGCAGAAAAAGAGGGGCGTATTCAACTTGAAATTGTGGGCGGACAAAGTTTCCTGGACCCAATTTTCAATGCTCTGCGTATTGATCCTATTGAAGGTTTTCAATTACTTGATGGAACAATGTTCAAACGGGATGATGTCCAGATGTCCCAACATGTATTGATTGCACAAGTATATGATGCCTACAGTGCATCCGAGGTAAAGTTGACGTTAATGGAAAAATATCCGGAAGACTACCCGGTTACCATCGTCACAGCAGCCGGCTCAAGTGGAGAAGTACTCCGCACCGTACCTTTGTATGAGCTGGACCGTGCTGCTGAATTGAACAATTTGACGACCGTTTATGTACCACCAGCTAATAACCGTGAAGCCCGCTTGAAAGAGTGGTCCATATTTAGAGAAATTATTGCGAAGCTGCGTGCACCAGATGGTTGTCCGTGGGACCGTGAACAAACACATGAAACGTTAAAGAAATATTTAATTGAAGAAGTGCATGAATTTTTACAAGCTGTAAACGATCAGGATGACGATGGAATGATTGAAGAACTCGGAGACGTGTTGCTGCAAGTGTTTTTACATGCTCAAATCGGAGAAGATGAAGGATATTTCAGTTTGGAAGATGTTCTTGAAAGCGTATCTTCGAAAATGATTCGTAGACATCCGCATGTTTTTGGCGATGTGGAAGTAGAAAATTCAGAGGACGTGTTGCGCAATTGGCAACAACTGAAGTCAGCAGAAAAAGGCAACGACAAAACCCGAATTCTGGATGGACAAGAGCGCTCGGAATCTTCACTTTTAACTTCGTACAATTTCCAAAAAGCCGCCGCGAAAGTAGGGTTTGACTGGCCGGAAGTAGAGGGTGCCTGGTTGAAATTTGAAGAGGAATGGGAAGAATTCAGACATGAAATTTTGAATGGTTCAGCAACATCACAGCTGGATGAGTTGGGCGATGTGCTATTTACGATTGTCAATGTAGCGCGCTTTTACGGGCTTTCGCCTGAAGAAGCAATGATGCATGCGAATCGAAAATTCAAAACCCGTTTTCACTACGTCGAAGACAGTGTGACGAAGGGCAAGGGTGAATTCAGCGCATACACGTTGGATGAACTCGAAGAATTTTGGCAACAGGCTAAACAAGCAAAAGGGGATGAATGACATGAGATTAGATAAATTTTTAAAAGTATCACGACTGATTAAACGACGTACACTTGCAAAAGAAGTCGCTGATCAAGGCCGTATCACAATTAATGGCAAAGTAAGTAAAGCCAGCTCCGTCGTGAAGGTAGGGGATGAATTAGCCATCCGTTTCGGGCAGAAAGTTGTGACGGCTCGCATTGAAATGCTAAAAGATGCAGTTAAAAAAGAAGAATCCACGATGATGTATAGCATCTTAAAAGAAGAGCGTCTGGAGAAAGTCGACCCTGAATTTATAGATGATGAAGATTAAATAAAGAGCATGGCCAAATCTGGTCATGCTTTTTTGTTTGCCTGCATATAGTAAGTGGACTGGACAAGTAAAGGAGGAATTTTATGCAATATCAAGCCGAACATGCATCCATCACGATTCCATCAGGAGATCACGTAGTTAGTTTGCGAAACCGCAAACGTATGGACTTAACATCTGTCAAATCCATTGAGCGATTTGACCAAGAAGAATTCGCTGTACGTACATCGCAAGGTCATTTAAGTATTAGAGGCGAAGAGTTACGCATTGTTCATTTAGATGTGGACAAGGGGTTGCTGACACTTGAAGGTCACGTGCGCACGTTCCAATACGATGAAGAAGAACGTGAACAAAGCCGTAATTTCTTGCATAAATTGTTTGGATGACGATCTCTTATCAATTTTTAAGCCTGTTGGCCATGATTGTCAGTGGCGTGGCCACAGGTTTTTTAGTTGAAAGTTTTCGTGACAGTTGCCAAGCTCTCCGTCCACGTGCTCTATTAAGACGTTTCCAAAAAATAATTGAAATTTTTTTATGGTTGGGATTAGGAATCGCAAGCTTTTATTTATTATTTCAGTTAAGAGATGGGACTTGGCGAATATACGACCCGTGTGCTCAACTCGTCGGAATAATTCTCTATGAGTTATGGTTTCGTAGGCCGTTGCTATTCGTAAGGCATGTATTTATGCGTTTAATCGTGTATCCGATCTGGTGGGTTATTCAACTGATCATCAGGATTATTCGCTCAATTGTCCTCCTCTTTGTTAACATATTTATGATTCCTATACGACCTCTTATTAAATTAATAAAAAAAATTCTAAAATTACTACAAAAATCCCCTTTAAAAATCCCTGAAAAATCTTGAGTTATTGCTTGTTATCGGTTATAATTGCAACTACAAAACGGTTGACAAATTATGGCTGACGAGGAGTGAACAACTTGAGTATGAATAATCATGGTAACGAAGAAAAACGTAATATTGCTTCCATCAACAAGGATTATGTCCGCTCGGTTGAACGCCACGAAAAACGTCAAAAAGCACATAAAGTCCGTTTGTTTAGACGCTTGGCTGCATTTGCAGTCCTTGTAGTCGTGGTTATGGGATGGTTGACTTATACAATGGTAAATCAATCTCGTGTTCTGGCTGCCAAGGAAGATAGAAAAGAACAAGCGCTACAAACTTTGGAAGAAGTGAAAGATCAACAAGATTTGTTGAATTCTCAAATTCTCAAATTAAATGATGATGAATACATTGCGAAGCTTGCCAGAAAAGAATATTTCCTATCTGACGAGGGAGAAATCATTTTTGCAATCCCTGAAAAAGAAGAAAATGAAGGCAAAAACAACGATTCAAAAGAGTAGTCTTATTGACACTCTTTTTTTGTTGGCTATAATTAAGAATGGAGACCTGTATTTTTAGGTCCGCTATTACGATTACAAGGCTTCTAAAGAAGCCGGCTTAATTTTTAAGGAGGAGCATTTTTTTTATGTCAATTGAAGTAGGCAGCAAGGTACAAGGTAAAGTAACAGGAATCACAAATTTCGGCGCATTCGTCGAACTACCAGGTGGCTCAACAGGTCTTGTTCATATCAGTGAAGTCGCTGACAACTATGTGAAAGATATCAACGAGCATTTGAAAGTTGGAGATATGGTTGAAGTAAAAGTGATGAATGTGGAAGCTGACGGCAAAATCGGCTTATCAATTCGTAAAGCCAAGCCACAACCTGAGCGACCAGAACGTCCTCAACGTCCACGCCAAAATAATCGTCAAAACGATCGAGATCGTCCGTTTAAAGAGAATTTTGAGCAAAAAATGGCACGTTTCTTAAAAGATAGTGAAGATCGTTTGTCCACTTTAAAACGTGCAACTGAATCGAAGCGTGGCGGTCGCGGCGCAAAACGAGGATAATTTGCTGGCTGTTTTAATCGTAGAAAAAGTGTTTTGTATAGCATCCCTGTTGTCATACAGGGATGTTTTTTTGTGTTCTAAAAAAGGATTCCTAACGTGATTTAGCGAAATTTATATGGAAAGGAGTGAGGGATATGAAGAAACAACAAATTCTGGAGACTCATAAAAATTATCAAACCTGGTTGGATTCATTGCAAGCGATGAATAAGGAACAAGCAATGAGTCCGCATGCTCCAGGCAAATGGTCGCCCAATGAAATTGTCATGCACTTAGCTGAATGGGATCGTTTTACATTTGAAGAACGACTCCCTGTCATGAAAGAAGGTGCGAAACTTGAAAGTTTCCCGGCGTTCGATGAGTTTAATGCAAAAGCTGCAGCACGTGCTGCTGAACAAACATTTGAAGAAACCGTTACGTATGCGAAAAATGAACGTCAGCGCATCACGCAAAAACTTGAAGAACTAGATGAGAATGAATGGAATAAAGGATTCCACATCGGAGATCACGCTTTGTCGATTACAAGCTATTTTACTGATTTTTCTCAACATGATGAGCATCATAAACGACAAATTGAGCAAATTCGCGGTAGTTAAAGATTGAATTTTGGATAATTCACCTTACATTAAAAAAATTAATTCACATTTCATTTGAAAACGCAAAGAAAAAACCCACAAGAGAATAATGTCTCTTGTGGGTTTTTGGGATGACCCCTACGGGATTCGAACCCGTGTTACCGCCGTGAAAGGGCGGTGTCTTAACCGCTTGACCAAGGGGCCTTGGTGGAAAGTGCTACGTTCAATGTCTAGCTTCAAGCGCCAGCCCGCACCTAAGCTTCAGAAACTCATTCGGAAACAAGTTTCCGAATCGTTTCTTCCAGCGCCGGTGTCGGGCTAGAGTAGCACTTTACGCTTGGGTCCACAGGATGTGGATCATGCATCCGTTGCCGCAGGACGCGGCGAACTTAGGATGCGTACATCAGTATGGCGGCCGAGGGGATCGAACCCCCGACCTCACGGGTATGAACCGTACGCTCTAGCCAGCTGAGCTAGGCCGCCTTTGTTAAAGAACATTTTTAATAATACAAGCGAAGATAGGGTGTGTCAAGCAGTCTTTTGAAAATATATCACGTTTCTTCTGATATTTCGTCGAAATGTTTTTTATGAGGGCTGTCATGAATAGACAAACTTCAAACAAACCTTCTCCTATAATGAAAAACATCGTATGGGAAGGGATTGGTTTCATGAAATCGTGGACAACTGATGGTATGAAGAAAATGCCTGTTTGGAGTCGTTGGGTGCACGTCGTAAAAAAGAAAAAATTGAAAATCACATTATCCGTACTTATTTTATTTTTTGCGTTCTTCTTATCGAAAGCGGTTTTGTTTGAAGCAGCGGTTCCATTTTTTCTACCCATTTGGGCCATTGTGGCAAGGCGGTACCCACGTTATTTACCGTTTGTTTGGATTGGGGGACTCAGTGGGAGCTTGACGCTCGGAATCGGGCAGACCGTCCTCCATGTCCTGCAAGTTGGTGGCTACCAAGCGGTGAGTCAAGTTGTTAAGAACAAAAAGTTGATTCCGTTCCAGGTAGCTATGGTGATTTTGCTTGTCCAGGTTGGATGGCAATGGGTATCGTACGGGGGAGAAATCCCACTATCCGTCTCCTTACTCGTTTTATATGAAAGCATTTTGTCCGCAATCATGACGGTCTTTTTATTCCAATTGTTTGTCCCGATGCACGCTTTAACAACTGCAAAGTGGACGTTTGAACGCATAGGGGCAGCTGTGATGGTAAGCGCATTAATGCTAACGGGAATGGGTGGATTATTGTTTGGGCTCATTTCCATTCCACTTGTTCTCGTTCATGTTATGTTGTTCGGGGCGGTCAGTGTGGGAGGGGTATTCGTAGGGACTGCTGTCGCCACAATCATGGGAACAATCCTAAGTTTGTCTCAATTATCTTTTAGCGGCATGATTGCCGTTTACGCCTTATCCGGATTGTGCGCAGGACTATTTCAAAATAAAGGTCGCATATGGATGGCCATCGGATCGATTGGCGCGGCTCTTTTCTTCACCGTATATGACACGTCACTACCACTTGATAAAGTCTATTTTGCTTCACTGGCTCTCGCGATGATGATTTTTTTCATCATGCCGTCTTCTTGGATAAGCTATGCTCAAAATCAGTTGTTCCCGAAACCTTCTTCCGTGCTTTTTAAAAGACAACAATGGTTGACAAATAAAGTAAATACACAACTTTATGATTTCCAACAGTTCGTTGAGTTCATCACCCAACTTGTGAACGACCGTTTCCCAACTCAAAAAGAAATCGCGTCTACCACACAAACACCCGATTACTCGGTTTGTGGGTCTTGCTTCCGAAAAGACAAATGTTGGGGTGCAGAAGATCAAGGCATGTACCCAATTGTGGATGAATGGAAAGAGGTGCGTGGACATACAAAATCCGGCGTTCGGTATCGTTTAAATGATCGCATTCAAGAAAAATGTGTACGTTCAAGTGGATTGATTGATGCACTTGAAGAAGAATACGCAAACAATAAATTAGCTGGACACTACGCTCATGGCAAGAAAATGCTTGCCTATCAACTACGTGACATGAGTAAGCATGTGAGCGAACTGATGGCAGATCTTCAGCTAAATGAAGCAAACCATGAATCAGAAGAAGAAAAGATTTCTAAACGTCTGGATGAAGCGAAAATTGCACATTTTCAAATTGATATGCTGTCTGAAGAACCGGGAGCAAGGAAAATTGTATGTTGTTTACCGGTGAAACAAGCGGAATGGGAAACGAATCAAATGGTCGGAGAACGATTGATCATTCCTATTCTTCATGAATTATATGATGAACCTTTTGAAATTAGTCGTACAACTGAAATACAAGATCCATTTGCTCATATTCAAATTACATTCCAATCCGCAGTTAGATTCACATATGATTATGGGGTGTTTACAAGGTCTTTCCAGAATACGGTTTACTCAGGTGATGCTCATAGTGTCATTCCTTTGCATAGCGGGCTAGTCGCATTCGTATTATCGGATGGGATGGGGCAGAACATGGAAGCTTACCACGAAAGTAGAAAAGTCATTCGTTTGTTGCGTGAATGCTTGCAACATCAAATGAACCCTGAAACAGCAATGCATACACTACATTATGTTATGTCTCTTAAGCACCATTCTGACTTATATGCTACGGTTGACTTAGCACTACTTGATTTACAACAAGGAAAACTTTGGTCATTTAAAGCAGGGAGCATGTCTACGTATTTGCTGAGAGGGAAAGACTGTGTGAAAATCGATAGTCAAAGTGTACCGATTGGGTTCCTACCAACCATGTCCGTTGATGCGGAAGAACGTATTGTAAAAGATGGAGATATTCTAGTCATGCTGTCAGACGGCATGTTCTCCCCAGAATACTCTTTGGAAGAACAAGAAAATGAACTGATTCGATTGATGAGAAAATATGAATCAACACCTACTAGTTCACTTGCTGATTTATTAGCTGCCGAATTCAGTCGCAAATATCCTGCCGCAGAAGATGATCGAACATTAATTGTTGTGAAAGTGAAGCACTCTGTCCCAGAATGGTCATTATTTTCACCGTCTAATCGAAATATTTCCCGGGAAAGAATGATAAAATAGAATAAAAGCAAGGAGGTGACAAGAAGTTGGATTTTCGGTATGAGATATTGACGTATAATCAGAAACATCAATTGATAAGCGAAGGGGATCGACTTCTTGTCGCATGTTCCGGGGGCGCAGATTCAGTTGCGCTCCTCACTTTTTTACATCAGCAAAAAGAAAATTTGGGAATTGACATTGGCTGTATACATGCAAACCATGGTCTGAGAGATGAAGAGTCCGACGCAGACGAACGTTTTGTAGAAACGTTATGCCAAAAATTAATTATCCCTTTCTATACGAAAACTTTGGAGATACAAGAGATTCTACAAAGTGAAAATGGGAATTTGCAAGATGTATGCCGTCGTGAACGTTATCACTTTTTTGAACAAACGATGAAAGAAAAAAATTATAACAAACTCGCAGTAGCACATCATGCTGACGATCAAGTGGAATCTGTTTTCATGGGGCTGACGAGGGGTACTCGAGCAAATGGGATGTACGCCAAAAGAAGTTTCGGGACTGGTGAGTTGATTCGACCATTGTTATTCGTTACTCGCCAGCAAATCGAACAGTATTTGAACATACAGCAGTATACATATCGTGAGGATTCAAGCAATCAAAAGGATACATACACGCGTAATCGGTTCCGCCATCATATTATGCCGCTGGTTCAAGAAGAAAACCCCAATGTGGCGATGGCTATCTCACATTGGACACTGCAACAGCAACAGGATGAACAGTTACTGCAAAAGTTTGCAGTGAAAGAATATGAGGGAATAATCGTTTTTTCTTCCAGCCATTCTTTGGAGATTGACTTAAGTCGATTCCGAGACATCGAGCTGGCTTTACAAAAAAGGGTCGTTCTACTACTATTAAACTATCTATACCCTAATGAAAAATTATGGTTAAGTCATTCACTTATTGATCAAATCCATAGCCAGTGTCTCGAACGTGACGGTTCAAGTGAGGTTCATCTTCCAAAAGGAAGAAAAGGATACCGCCACTACTCGACGATGTTTTTTTCTTTTGATGGTGCAAACTCTTCCGCCCCCACTTCCGCAACAAGCATTGACATTGGTCAATGGCATTCTGTCGGATCGGATTTGCGGATAAAGTTATGTAACAGGGATGATGGATTTTGTCTTGAGGACGGATGGTATATAACACTTGAGCCAAGTGAGCTGCCAATTCGTTCGAGAGGAAGGTTGACGGGAGATCGATTGTTATTAAAAGGAATGAAGGAGCCCAAACGGTTGTCACGTCTATTGATAGACGAGAAGGTGCCTCGTCAAATCCGTGATGACATCCGATTGCTCGTAACGCAGCAAGAAGAAATTATTGGTGTACCAGGGGTACGATTAGGTACACGTTTTACCACACAACCACATGATGGTTGGACACATAAGATTATGATTAAAAAAGAGAGCAACTAAGCTTGAGGAGGAACCCCAAATGTTAGAAAAAGATATTCAAGAAGTGTTGATTTCTGAAGAGCAGTTACAAACAAAAATTCGTGAACTAGGCGAAGAATTAACAGCTGATTACAGCGACAAGTTTCCACTTGCAATCGGTGTGCTAAAAGGTGCAATGCCTTTTATGGCGGACCTAATGAAACGTATGGATGTATACATGGAAATTGATTTCATGGACGTTTCCAGTTATGGAAATGCAACTGTTTCCTCAGGTGAAGTGAAAATCGTCAAGGACTTGAACACAAGTGTTGAAGGTCGTGATGTATTGATTCTAGAAGATATTATCGATAGCGGTTTGACTCTTAGCTATTTAGTGGATCTTTTCAAATATCGTAAAGCTAAATCGATTAAAGTGGTTACATTACTAGACAAACCTACAGGCCGTAAAGTGGATTTACAAGCAGATTACGTTGGTTTTATAGTGCCGGATGCGTTTGTAGTAGGATACGGATTGGACTACATGGAGAAATATCGTAACTTGCCTTACGTTGGTGTTTTAAAGAAAGAAGTTTACTCATTTTAAAAGAGCGGACGAAAATCTGTCACGAATTTAATATGGCATGTAAAAAGCAAGGCATATCGTTGTACCCTTTTTTCTGCGTATGATAAGATTATCAATAGTTTTTCTGTATATTTTGTGAGGAGGCTTGGGATGAATCGAATATTTCGATACACCATATTTTATTTATTAATTTTCCTCGTGATTATCGGGATTTTTGGTACGTTTAACAGCGGGAAAGAACCAACCAAAGAAATCGATTTAGGCGAGTTCATAACAGCGTTAGACAGTGGAGAAGTGAAAGAGTTTTCCATGCAGCCCGACCAAGGGGTTTATGAAATACGAGGCAAGATGAAGGATTATAAAGAAGACGAAGAATTCGTCACAAATATTCCTCCTGAAATGGAATCTCTTCATAAGAAAATTTCTGATGCCGCAGTAACAGAAGACGTAAAAATCTTGAAAGCACCTGAAACAAGTGGTTGGGTGCAATTCTTCACTGGCTTAATACCATTCATTATCATCTTCATCCTATTCTTCTTCCTGTTGAACCAAGCTCAGGGTGGCGGAAACCGTGTGATGAATTTCGGGAAAAGCAAAGCGAAATTATATGACAACGAAAAGAAAAAAGTACGTTTCAATGACGTAGCAGGTGCAGACGAAGAGAAACAAGAACTTGTTGAAGTGGTTGAATTCTTGAAAGACCCTCGCAAATTCGATGCTATCGGCGCGCGTATTCCAAAAGGGATTCTTCTTGTAGGTCCTCCGGGTACTGGTAAAACGTTGCTTGCTCGTGCAGTTGCAGGAGAAGCAGGCGTACCTTTCTTCTCAATCAGTGGTTCAGACTTTGTGGAAATGTTTGTTGGGGTCGGGGCATCTCGTGTGCGTGACCTTTTCGAAAATGCAAAGAAAAATGCACCATGTATCATCTTCATTGATGAGATTGATGCAGTAGGTCGTCAACGTGGAGCAGGTCTTGGTGGCGGTCACGATGAACGCGAACAAACCTTGAACCAGTTACTTGTTGAAATGGATGGTTTTGGTGCAAACGAAGGAATTATTATTATCGCTGCAACGAACCGCCCGGATATTCTAGATCCAGCTCTTCTTCGTCCAGGACGTTTTGACCGTCAAATCACGGTTGGTCGCCCGGATGTTAAAGGTCGTGAAGCAGTACTTCAAGTACATGCCCGCAATAAACCTTTAGATGAACATGTGGATTTAAAATCAATCGCACAACGTACACCAGGGTTTTCTGGTGCAGATTTAGAAAATCTATTAAACGAAGCGGCTTTAGTTGCTGCTCGTCGTAATAAGAAAAAAATAGATATGTCCGATATCGATGAAGCAACCGACCGTGTTATTGCAGGTCCTGCGAAAACGGGTAAAGTCATATCTGCAAAAGAACGTAATATTGTGGCCTACCACGAAGCTGGGCACGTTGTCATTGGATTGACATTGGATGACGCAGAAATTGTTCATAAAGTAACCATCGTTCCTCGTGGGCAAGCAGGCGGCTATGCCGTTATGTTGCCAAAAGAAGATCGTTACTTCATGACAAAGCCTGAGTTACTCGATAAGATTTCAGGTCTACTTGGTGGACGTGTAGCAGAAGATATTGTCTTCGGTGAAGTGTCGACAGGAGCTCACAATGACTTCCAACGTGCAACAAGCATTGCTAGAAGTATGGTAACGGAATACGGAATGAGTGATAAACTCGGACCGATGCAGTTTGGTCAAGCACAAGGCGGAAACGTCTTCTTAGGTCGTGACTTCAACTCTGAGCAAAACTATTCAGATGCGATTGCATACGAAATTGACCAAGAAATGCAAAGTATGATCAAAGAGCAGTACGCCCGCACAAAAGAAATTTTGACGGAAAAACGCGAATTGCTTGAGCTGATTGCGAAAACACTTCTTGAAGTGGAAACGCTTGATGCTGGTCAAATTCTACACTTGAAAGAACATGGTACTTTACCGGTTCGTCCGCATGAAGTTTCAAAAGATGAAGCTGCTGACAAAAAAGATGATGTAGAAACAAAGGTTGACGTAGTGACACCAGATGTTACGGGTGCACCAAACGATCCATCAATTGCTGATTTACCGAAGGAAGAACCGACGGTTGAACCTACAGGTGACATAAAAGAAGATCGTAAATAATAGAGAAAACACTTAGAGCTGATTGACCTCCCTTCGCGGAAGTCAATCAGCTTTTTTATGCACGATGAGTTATGGTATGATGACTTACAGAAAAGCGGAAAGCACCACTTTAGTTCCACAAATTTAAGCAACTTATTAATGGAATATGTGAGGTACAACAATGATACTTGTTTTAGATACGGGAAATACGAATATTGTTTTGGGTGTATATGATAAAGACCAGCTCATTCACCATTGGCGCATGGAAACCGATCGTTACAAAACGGAAGACGAATACGGCATGCAAGTGAAGGCGTTATTTAACCATGCGGGTATCGAATTTAGCCAAATTCATGGAATCATTATTTCTTCCGTTGTACCGCCCATCATGTTTTCATTAGAGCGAATGTGTCAAAAATACTTTGGCCTTAAACCGCTTGTGGTAGGTCCCGGAGTAAAAACGGGCTTAAATATTAAATACGAAAATCCTCGTGAAGTTGGAGCTGATCGTATTGTCAACGCAGTCGCGGCAATCGATGAATACGGCCCGCCACTGATTATTGTGGATTTCGGAACGGCTACAACCTATTGTTATATAAATGAAAAAGGCGAATATATGGGAGGTGCAATTGCACCTGGCATCGGGATTTCCACAGAAGCCCTATTCGCAAGAGCATCCAAATTGCCACGGATTGAATTGACTCAACCTGATAATGTTGTCGGGAAAAATACGATTTCGGCGATGCAAGCAGGTATTGTTTATGGCTATGTCGGTCAAGTTGAAGGTATCGTAAACCGTATTAAAGCACAAAGTAAGGAAGAACCGACAGTTATCGCAACGGGTGGATTGGCGAATTTAATTGCGGCAGAATCAACAGTAATTGACACGATAGATCCGTATTTGACATTAAAAGGATTGCACATAATATACAAACGTAACCAATAAGAAAAGAGGACATACAATGAGTGATTATTTAGTAAGAGCATTAGCATTTGATGGCAAAGTGCGGGCATTTTCTGTGCGTACAACCGTTACCGTAGGGGAGGCGCAACAACGCCACGCAACATGGCCGACTGCATCTGCTGCTCTTGGCCGTACAATGACGGCTGGTGTCATGATGGGTGCTATGCTTAAAGGTGAGGATAAACTTACGGTAAAAGTAGAAGGTAAAGGCCCGATTGGTGCCATTATTGTAGATAGCAATTCAAAAGGGGAAGTACGTGGATACGCATCGAATCCGCAAACTCACTTTGATTTAAATGAACATGGAAAACTTGATGTCCGTCGTGCGGTTGGCACTGACGGTATGTTGACGATTGTGAAAGATCTTGGACTTCGTGATTTCTTCACAGGTTCAGTTCCGATTGTGTCAGGTGAATTAGGTGAAGATTTCACGTATTACTTTGTAGCATCTGAACAAGTACCTTCTTCTGTTGGATTAGGTGTTTTAGTAAATCCGGATAACAGCATTCTGGCTGCTGGAGGGTTTATTATTCAGTTGATGCCTGGTATTGAAGATGAGACCATTACAATTATCGAAGAAAAATTGAGTTCAATGGAGCCCGTTTCGAAATTGATCGCAAAAGGGTTGTCTCCTGAAGAACTTCTACAAGAGATACTAGGGAAAGAAAATGTCCAAATTCTTGACCAAATGCCAGTTTCATTTGAATGTAACTGTTCAAAAGAGCGTTTCGGCACAGCCATTTTGGGGTTGGGAGAAGCTGAAATTCGAGAAATGATTGAAGAAGACGGAAGTGCAGAGGCGCAATGTCATTTCTGTATGGAAACGTATCACTATTCAAAAGAAGAACTGGAATCTTTTATCGATGAGATTAAATCATAATAATGATCGTCGTCCAATGGATGATCGACCTACTCAGAGGAGATTGAAAACAAAACCAGTACTTATCGTATTAGGTCTTTTACTGCTAGGTAATTTATTGTGGTTCATCGCATGGATGATTCCGAATCAAAAAACTGGTGGCGGTGAAGAAGTTGCATCCGTTGGTGGTGAGAAAATCACCCGTGAAGACTGGATGGTCGCAATGGAAGAACAGTACGGAAAAGAAACACTTCTTGAACTTGTAAATGGTAAAGTGATGGAAGCGGCAGCGGAGAAATACGAAATTGAAGTAACGGATAAAGAAGTAGATTTGGAAATTGCCTTGATTCGTTCTGCTCAGGATAGTACAAATTCACAAGTACATTCGCTCAATGACGATATGCAACGCAAACAAATGAGAGCGCAATTAATTTTAGATAAAGTGTTAACAAAAGATGTGGTAATTGAAGACGAACAAATTCAAACCTTTTACGATGAAAATCAGTCCCTGTATAATATCCCAACGACGTATCGGACGAGCTTGATTGTTTTGCAGTCTGAATCGGATGCACAGGAGACGGTAAAAGAACTTGAAAATGGTTCGTCCTTTGACGTGTTAGCTCGTGAACGTTCAGTTGACGTATCTTCAGCCAGCCTTGGTGGAGATATTGGCTTTATTTCGGAAGGTCAGGAGAATGTGGACTATTCAGTTGTAACGGCAGCTAGTAAACTGGAAGTAGAGCAATATAGTGACCCTGTTCCCCTATCCGATGGAAGGTACGGCATTGTGTATGTGCAAGATATCGCAAAAGGGCGAGCTTTTTCATATGATGATGTAAAAAATCAGATTAAGAGAGAGTTAGCTTTGGAGCAATTGCCACAATCTGTATCACCTGAAGCTTTCTGGAAAGAATTTGACACCGAATGGTTTTATGGTGAATAACATATACTTAAGCAGTTTTCTGATTCGTTCAGGGGGCTGCTTTTTGTTTGCGAAATGTCAGAAGAATTGGTAGAATTAAGGAAACGAAAACCAATTGAGTTACTAGGGATTAGGAGTGAGAAAATGACACGTGTGGGAAATTCAGTAGCTGATTTAGTGGGGAAAACCCCGATTGTGAAATTAAATCGTTTAACAGGACCTGAAGATGCAGAAGTCTATTTGAAGTTAGAATTCTTCAATCCAAGCAGTAGTGTGAAAGATCGCATTGCTCTTTCAATGGTAGAAGCGGCTGAACGTGATGGGAAATTAAAACAAGGTGACACGATTATCGAACCGACAAGCGGAAACACGGGAATCGGGCTGGCAATGATTGCAGCAGCAAAAGGCTACAAGTCCGTCCTTGTAATGCCTGAAACCATGAGTTTGGAACGACGCAATTTATTGCGTGCTTACGGTGCGGATTTAGTGCTGACTCCAGGACCGGACGGAATGAAGGGTGCTATTGCGAAAGCAACTGAACTGTCTGAAGAAAATGGTTGGTTTATGCCACAACAATTCAATAACTTTGCAAACCCGGAAGTGCATCGTTTAACAACAGGACCGGAAATTGTAGAAGCTATGGATCAACTGGATGCTTTCATTTCTGGTATTGGAACTGGCGGAACGATTACAGGTGCTGGTGAAGTGCTGAAAAAGAATTTCCCAGGCATTGAAATTGTAGCGGTTGAGCCAAGCGATTCAGCTGTTTTATCGGGTGGTCAACCAGGACCTCATAAAATCCAAGGAATTGGTGCCGGTTTTGTACCTGAAGTATTGAATACTGAAATATACGATTCTATCATTCAAGTCTCAAACGAAGATGCCTATGAAACTGCGCGTAAAGTGGCACGTGAAGAAGGAATTCTAGGTGGAGTTTCTTCAGGGGCAGCTGTATATGCGGCATTGGAAGTAGCACGCAAGCTCGGAAAAGGAAAAAAAGTATTAGCAATTCTTCCTTCGAACGGGGAACGTTATTTAAGTACACCATTATACCAATTTGATGAACAATAATAATGGCAGAGGAGAGAGCGGAGACGTTCTCTCTTTTTTGTGCCTAATAAAGTATCAACTTATATTAAAAACTTCCATTCTTTCATGAATCCTGGCATAAAGGAAACCATCCTTTCAGCACCGGTGTCGAGCTAAAGTGGCACTTTACGCTTTTATTGTGGCTTTCAATAGGTCTTTCACGATAAGATGAAAGCGATAATTGTTTTTCAGGGGGAGACCGAACATGCGTGATGTTCAACTACAAACAACTACGATTTCTTTAAATAAAGATGAATTTTACTATGCCTATAAAGAATTAACGCAACATGAATCCTACCACATTTTGATGGAAAGCGGCCGTGGAGGGCACTACAGCGTTGCTTCCTGGAATCCACTTGCAGTCGTTGAATCAACGGAAGATGGATTACGCATTGAATGGCGTGATGGAAAGGTGGAAGTGCGGCAAGGAGAAGCGTTGCAATTGGTCGAGGAATTGGTAGCTGAATATCAATTTGCACATATTGACGAGCTGCCGGATTTCCAAGGTGGTGCAGCGGGGTTCATTACGTACGATTATGCTCGTCAAATCGAAGTGTTGCCTAACGAGACAGAGGATGACTTGCAAATTCCAGATCTGTACTTCTATTTACTCGACCAATGGGCGGTATTGGATATTGAAAAAGAACGTGTGCACGTTATGCATTTGCCAACCGTTTCAGTCGATTTGCAAGTTGAAAGTAACAAGTGGTTGGAAGCTGCAAAAAAAGGCATCGCTTCCAGGATGTTTTCACCAGGTGCAGCAACCGAAGTGCTGGAAGATCATACTGAACTGCATGTGTCGATGACAGGCCTTGCTTTTGAAGAAGCTGTGCGTCGCATTCAAACATACATCGGACAAGGGGATGTATTCCAGGTCAACTTATCTGTACGCCAGTCGAAAGCGTTGTCCGTTTCACCGGTGACATACTACGAGGCATTGCGTTCTTTTAATCCCTCACCTTATATGGCGTTCATCCAATCGCCTGAATTTGCGGTTGTGTCAGGATCACCGGAATTACTGGTGAAGAAAAAAGGAGACGAGCTGTCGACACGTCCAATTGCTGGAACGCGTCCTCGCGGTAAGAACGAACAAGAAGACGAGCTTCTTGCAAAGGAATTGATCGATAACGAAAAAGAACGTGCAGAACACGTGATGCTAGTGGATTTAGAACGCAATGATTTAGGACGAGTGTCTGCGTACGGTTCTGTGGAAGTAAACGAGTTTATGGTCATTGAAAAGTATTCGCACGTGATGCATATCGTCTCGAATGTTCGAGGAACACTTGCTGAGAATACGTCAAATACGGAAGTAATCCGAGCGGTGTTCCCTGGAGGAACCATCACGGGAGCACCAAAAATCCGCACAATGGAAATCATCGAAGAACTTGAACCGGTACGACGTGGTTTATATACGGGATCGATCGGGTGGCTTGGTTATACAGGAGATTTGGAATTCAATATCGTCATCCGTACAGCATTTGTACAGGATGGCTTGGCACATATACAAGCAGGAGCTGGAATAGTTATTGATTCTAGTCCTGAAAACGAATATATCGAATCGCTAAACAAAGCAAAAGCGCTTTGGCAAGCAAAAGCAATGGCGGAAGGAGTGGGCAATAAATGATTTTAATGATTGATAACTACGATTCTTTCACTTATAACTTGGTCCAGTATTTCGGTGAACTCGGCGAAGAGTTACTTGTTAAACGAAATAACGAATTGACCATGACGGATATTGAATCGTTAAATCCGCAAATGATTGTTGTCTCTCCAGGACCATGTACACCAAATGATGCAGGCGTCAGTTTAGAAGTCATTACGCATTTTGCCGGTAAAATTCCGATTTTCGGTGTGTGCCTTGGCCATCAATCCATTGGACAAGCGTTCGGAGGCAATGTCATTCGTGCAGAACGTTTAATGCACGGCAAAACTTCCCCAGTTCATCACGATGGAAAAGGTGTAAATACGGGGATGCCCAATCCATTTACAGCGACGCGCTATCATTCCTTGATTGTTGAAAAAGAATCTCTTCCTGATTGTCTCGAAGTGACTTCTTGGACTGCAGAAGGTGAAATAATGGGGCTTCGTCATCGTGAATATGCAGTCGAAGGTGTCCAGTATCACCCAGAATCCATCATGACGGAAGCGGGTAAACAATTGCTTCGTAATTTCATTGAGACGTATTGCCATTCGGCAAAGAAGCAGGAAGCGTAATGTGGGCTTGGATGAATGGGGAATTTGTAAAAGCGGAAGAGCTACGTATTTCTCCTTTTGACCATGGCTTCCTCTACGGCTTAGGTTTTTTTGAAACATTCCGTACGTATGGTGGAGAGCCTTTTTTGCTTGAAGAGCATTTGAAGCGGTTGCAACTTGCGCTCGATGAATTTCGAATGACAATAAAATTAGATATAGGCACGCTGACATCGGTTATTCAAGAGTTGAACGAGCGCAGTGGCGGAGAAGATGGCTATTTCCGCATGAACGTTTCAGCCGGTGTGCATGATATCGGTTTAGCGCCAGCAGAGTATGAAAAACCGACGTTAATTTTATTTAGAAAAGCACTGCCGCCGATGACGCGAGGAAAAGAAAAGTCGGCGGTATGGTTGGAAACGCATCGGAATACACCGGAAAGTGGAATGCGTCACAAATCACATCATTATGCCAACAACGTCCGTGCTCGCTTGGAACTTCCTTCACTAGCTGAGAAGGAAGGTTTCTTTTTGACGGAAGATGGACATGTTGCAGAAGGCATTACCTCCAATATTTTCTGGGTTCAAGAAGGTGTACTTTATACTCCCTCACTGGAGACAGGCATATTAGCGGGAATTACGCGTGACTGGGTGTTGCGAAAAGCAACTGCACTCGACTTGCATGTAGAACAAGGGCTATTTACTCCAGATAGGCTAGAAGCGGCCAGTGAAGTATTTGTTTCAAATGCGGTACAAGAATTGGTACCAATTCGCCAACTGGGGTCAAGAAGTTTTGATGGAAAAGATGGGTTAATCTATACGCAGTTACATCAACTGTATGCAAAACAAGTGGAACGGGTAAACAAGGAGCGATTTGAGTGAATTTAACACATTACACAAAACAGTTCGAAGTGAATGGGATGGTATTTGATTTTCATAACGAAACGATTGTCATGGGAATACTGAATGTGACACCGGATTCTTTTTCGGATGGTGGACGTTTTAACGCTATAGAAGAAGCAATTATTCATGCGAAAAAAATGGTGGCTGATGGAGCGAAAATAATTGATATCGGTGGGGAATCAACACGCCCGGGTCATGATGCCGTAAGTGAAGAAGAAGAAATTTCACGTGTTATTCCTGTAATCGAAGCGTTGGTGCGTGAACTGGATGTGGCTATTTCGATTGATACGTATAAAGCGAAAGTTGCGGAAGCTGCCATCCTTGCTGGCGCTCATATTATCAATGACGTGTGGGGAGCGAAACGTGAACCCGCAATTGCCGAAGTGGCGGCAAGACTTGGCGTGCCGATTTTATTGATGCACAATCGTGATAACACGGAATACGCAAATTTCTGGCCGGATGTACGTAAGGATCTGGAGGAAAGTGTGCAAATAGCTAAAGACGCAGGCGTTCCTGATGAACAAATTTGGTTAGATCCCGGCATTGGATTTGGGAAAACGACCGAACAAAACATATGGATGATGCAGCATTTACAAGAAGTAGTGGAAATGGGATATCCCGTGCTGCTTGGTACATCCCGTAAGTCCATGGTTGGCAACATTTTAAATTTGCCTGTTGAGGAACGTTTGGAAGGAACCGCAGCAACCGTTTCCTTCGGTATCATACATGGATGTCATATGATGCGTGTACATGACGTGAAAGAAATCGTTCGTACAGTACGCATGATGGATGTATTGACTGGTAAACAACCATACATAGAACGTTAAGGGGCGAAATAAATGGATTATATTCATGTGAACGATATGGAATTTTGGGGCTATCACGGTGTGTTTGCTGAAGAAACGAAACTCGGTCAACGATTCCGTGTAACCTTATCATTGGCAGTGGACTTACAGGCAGCTGGTCAAACGGACAATCTTGAGGAAACCGTTAACTATGCAGAGGCATTCTTTGTTTGCCAAAAGATTGTAGAGGGTGAACCTGTGAAGCTTGTGGAAACGGTGGCAGAGCGAATCTCACAAGAAATTTTGACGAAGTTTGAAGGAATTGTAAAAGGTTGCAAAGTGATGTTGATTAAACCTGATCCCCCGATTCCTGGACATTACCGTTCGGTAGCTGTTGAAATTACGCGAGGTACATATGTATGAATACCGCCTATCTTTCATTAGGGTCGAATTTAGGTAATCGTTTCGAGATGTTGCAAGATGCGGTTAAAATGCTGCAAATGGAGAACAATTTAGAAGTCACCGCAGTGTCGTCGGTTTATGAGACGGACCCAGTCGGTTATACAGAGCAAGCATCGTTTTTAAATATCGTCGTTGAAATCAAGAGTCCTTTAACTGCAGATGAAATCCTTCTTATTTGCCTGGAAACCGAGCAGACTCTAGGGAGAATTCGTGAATTTCGTTGGGGGCCAAGATGCATAGACCTTGACATTTTGCTCTATAATGATGAAAATATAGTGTCAGAGAAACTGACTGTCCCTCATCCACGAATGCATGAACGAGGGTTTGTTCTCGTTCCGTTGATGGAATTATTGCCTGAAGGCATACATCCAGGAACTGGTGTGTCTTTTCGCGAGTATGCAGAAGGACAGAAAGAAGGCGTTCACGTATGGAAAACAATCGATGGGGTAGACGCATTCGTGCGTTTAGAAAACTAAAAGCGATGAAGCAACTCGACTTTGCCAAACAAATTGGAATGTCGACATCTATTTTAGGGCAAATCGAGCGTGGAACTCGAGTACCAACACAACAACAACTAGAAACAATGGCATCCGTGCTGAATATAGAGGTAGAAGAGTTAATGGGTGAAACGAATTCATAAGAAAGGAGGATGAACAATGAATAAAATGAGTGAAAAGCCATTTCAAATCGGTAAACACGTAATGGATAACCGTGTAGTATTGGCGCCAATGGCAGGTATTTGCAACTCGGCATTCCGATTGACCGTTAAAGAATTTGGCGCAGGACTTGTTTATGCTGAGATGATCAGCGATAAAGGAATCGTGCATAAAAACGAAAAAACAATGAACATGCTATACATCGATGACAGAGAAAATCCGTTGTCATTACAAATTTTCGGCGGTGACAAAGAAACACTTGTTGAAGCTGCCAAATATGTGGATCAAAACACAACTGCTGATATTATCGATATCAATATGGGTTGCCCAGTTTCAAAAATCATTCGATGTGAAGCGGGAGCTAAGCTATTGCTTGAACCAGAAAAGATTTACGAGATGGTTGCGGCGGTTGTAGATAACGTGAAGAAACCCGTGAGTGTGAAAATGCGTACTGGCTGGGATCTAGATCATTTATACGCAGTTCAAAATGCACAAGCAGTTGAACGTGCGGGTGGTTCAGCTGTAGCTGTTCACGGACGTACACGTGTGCAAATGTATGAAGGTTATGCTGATTGGGATATCATTCGCCAAGTAAAAGAAAACGTCAACATTCCGGTTATCGGTAATGGTGATGTTGAAACACCTCAAGATGCGAAGCGTATGCTAGAGGAAACTGGCGTTGATGGTGTTATGATTGGTCGCGCAGCTTTAGGTGACCCTTGGATGATTTATCGCACGGTAGAATATTTGGAGTCTGGTGAGTTAAAGCCAGAACCATCTGTTCGTGAGAAAATGGATGTCTGCTTACTTCACTTCGAACGTTTAGTGGCACTTAAAGGTGAATACGTTGCCGTTCGAGAAATGCGTAAACATGCTTCATGGTACTTAAAAGGCATCCGTGGAAACGGAAAAGCTCGTAACTTGATTAACCAAACTGAATCCGCACAAGAGTTCCGTGCATTCATCAACAACTTTGCAGATGAGCAAATGGCTTTAGGTCGTGAACTTGAAACAAGCGTTATGTAAAACATGTTATTAGAGCTGTCACTTTTGGTGATAGCTCTTTTATATATAGAAATAATTTTTCAGAATTATGGAAATTCAAAGAGATTTTTCCGAAATATCAATAAAGACGTGAAGACGTATGTGAAATTGTGTACAATAGGTTCATTATGAATGGCTAACCGGAGCTATCAAAAGAAAAGGGAGTGAAATGAACATGTCTCATTTAGATGAATTAAACGATCAACTTTTGGTGAGACGCCAAAAGATGACTTCTATAAGTGAAAGTGGACTTGATCCATTTGGTGGACGTTTCGAACGTTCGCATTTATCCGAAGGTATCCGCAAGGAGTTCGATCAATTTTCAAAAGAACAATTAGATGAAGAGCCAAAAGAAGTAACAATTGCCGGAAGAATCATGACGAAGCGCGGAAAAGGGAAAGCTGGATTCGCTCACCTTCAAGACTTCGATGGACAAATCCAAATCTATGTACGCAAAGATGCAATTGGTGAAGAAGCTTACCATTTGTTTACGACTGCTGACCTAGGAGATATCGTGGGTGTTCGTGGCACAGTTTTCCGTACACAGGTTGGAGAACTTTCAGTTAAAGCGACTGAATTTACATTCTTAACGAAAGCACTTCGTCCGATGCCTGAAAAATTCCATGGCTTAAAAGACGTGGAGCAACGATACCGTCAACGTTACTTAGATTTGATTACAAGCCAAGATAGCAAACATACATTTATTACACGTAGCCGTATCATCCAATCGATGCGTCGTTATTTGGATGGACAAGGTTTCCTTGAAGTTGAAACGCCACTTATGCATGCAATTGCGGGTGGAGCAGCAGCTCGTCCATTCATTACACACCATAATGCATTGGACATGACTTTATATATGCGCATCGCAATCGAGCTTCACTTGAAACGTTTAATCGTCGGTGGGCTTGAAAAAGTGTATGAAATCGGCCGCGTATTCCGAAACGAAGGAATCTCAACGCGTCACAACCCTGAGTTCACTATGCTTGAGTTATATGAAGCATACGCTGATTACCGTGATATCATGGCGTTGACTGAAAATGTAATCGCACATGTTGCTCAAGATGTCCTGGGAACAACGAAAGTAATGTATGGGGAAGATGAAATTGATTTATCTCCAGGCTGGAAACGTCTGCACATGGCAGATGCAGTCAAAGAAGCTACTGGAGTAGACTTCTGGGCAGAGATGACAAAAGAACAAGCACACGCTTTTGCGAAAGAGCACGGGGTAGATGTGAAACCTTCTATGGAAGTGGGACATGTTCTTAACGAGTTCTTCGAACAAAAAGTGGAAGAGTCATTAGTTCAACCTACTTTCATTTATGGGCATCCAGTGGAGATCTCTCCATTGGCTAAGAAAAATCCTGAAGACGGTCGCTTTACAGATCGTTTTGAGTTATTCATTGTTCGTCGTGAGCATGCAAATGCCTTTACGGAATTAAATGACCCAATCGATCAACGCGAACGCTTTGAAGCGCAGCTTGTTGAAAAAGAAGCGGGTAATGATGAAGCGCATGAAATGGACGACGACTTTATCGAAGCGCTGGAATACGGAATGCCGCCAACAGGTGGGCTGGGAATCGGGATTGATCGTTTAATTATGTTGTTAACGAATTCTCCTTCGATTCGTGATGTACTGTTATTCCCACAAATGCGTCATCGTGATTAAGTAAACAATACAAGAAAGAAGTCGGGTTACGTCCCGGCTTCTTTTTTTGTTTTCAATGAAAAATCAGGGGCCTATTATTTTAATAATCTTTTAATTTTAAAAAGACTTGTGCACCCTTTTGTATGGTGGTATAGTAATCAAGTCGCCAAAACGAGCGGCAAACAAAAAAGAAAAAGCAAAACTTTTTGTTGACATGACAATCTGGATTTGCTAAGATATAAAAGTTGCTGTCGCGAGAGTGACCAACGAAATGAACCTTGAAAACTGAACAGCAAAACGTCAACAATAAAGCGGAACACACTTCGGTGTGGGAAGCAAAACTTGAACTTAATTGTTCATTTTAAAACGTCATTAATTTGACGCCAGCAACAAAGTCGAGCTAATCGACTCACCTATTATGGAGAGTTTGATCCTGGCTCAGGACGAACGCTGGCGGCGTGCCTAATACATGCAAGTCGAGCGGAATGATGAAGAAGCT
>NZ_JBFUHX010000022.1:0-46306 GCF_056402175.1 Paenisporosarcina sp. P4_B8
AGCACATATTTGGCACAAAAAGCTTTGTAAGAACTCAACATTATAGAGATTGCAAATGAAGTTGCTGAAGCTTCCAATCTGGATTCATTAAAAACGAATAAATAGTTTTCTTCAAACAATACAGACATTTTAATTGAAAAAGCACGACAAAAGAAAAGGTTAATTTTTTTTAAAATTTAAATTTTCTTATTATTTAAATAATAAGTGGGATAGGTAACTAGTGAATAGGCTTAATTGTGAGGTGTTCATTAATTATTCTCATAATCTTAAAAAGAAAAATGATATTAATGTTAACCCAGTATCGACATGGGCTATTTAAAATTCTTTTAGTACAAATTGGAAGGTTTTCCTGAATAAACATGTTCCTATCTACACCTAATGCTCGACATTTTCTTCCTCATTAAGTGGTAGAAAGTACTGTATCAAGGGATTTACAGCAAATTTAATTAACCATTAATTTTGGAGGTGCTATATGAGGAAAAATTGGAAAAAAAGGATCTTACCGATTACCCTGTCATTTGCATTGGCAAGCAGTATTATTTCCCCAAGTCTTACATTAGCTTTAGGCAGCTTCGATTTAAACTCACCCGTCATTCAAACACCCATCAATGAATATCAAGCTAGTCTCGCTCCGGGTGTAATGGAAAAACACTACAGCTTTGAAGGAAAAGATGGAAAAAAGATTGAGAGTTTTGTAGTAGATGTTGATATACAAAATTCGAGAGTATCCATTGAAGCAGGTACACCGAATGACGGAGCAGCATTTGGTCTTCAGCCCGTTAGACAGCAAGCCAATGCAGCAAATGGCGACAACCGTAAAGTAGTGGCAGCTGTGAATGCTGATTTTTATAATATGGCTACTGGTGAACCAATTGGCGTTGTTTACAAAGATGGACAAGCATTAAAGGCTCAGTATTCAGCATCACAAAAATTCTTCGGAATCAAAAAATCTGGTGAAGCCGTCATTGGGGACTCAACTCTATATGATGGAATGAAAGATCAATTACAAGAAGCGCTGGGTGGGAATGCCATTCTCGTGAAAAATGGTCAAGTCTATCAAACTCCACAAACGGGAGCAGATAGAGAGCCTCGAACAGCGGTTGGGATTAAAGCAGACGGCGATGTATTTTTTGCCGTGGTCGACGGAAGACAAGAGGTATATTCAGATGGAATCTCCATGCCTGATTTAGCACAATTAATGATCGATTTAGGGGCAGTAAATGCGTTAAACCTTGATGGAGGTGGGTCTTCTACCTTCACAACTCGCGAACTGGGCGGCGATAATCTTGAGGTAGACAATCAACCTTCTGACCGTTCAGAAAGAAGCGTAGCAAACTCTTGGCTGATTGTCTCGAAAGAGCCATCCGACCACCTTTTTGATTCGGCTCATATTGAACCATATGACCAATCCTTTACCCCAAGTGCCACGATTCCATTCACGGCCAAGGGAAGAGACAAATCCATGGCTTCAGCATCTCTGCCAGCCTCCGGTTTAACATGGGAATTGTCTGATTCAACCTTTGGTACGATCGATGAGAATGGAAAGTTTTTATCAAATGGAAAAACAGGACAGTTGGAAATCGTCCTGAAATATCAGGGAAATCTGGTTGGAAAAAGTATAGTTGAAATTGCTCAGCCTGATGAGATGTCCTTTACTTCAACAGAGCTAACAGCAGCTAAAAATAGTCAAATCAATTTAAACTTAATGACAAAATTCCAAAAGAGAAATGTACACTGGAACTCTCAAGATATGGAGTTTGACATCCCTGAAGGAATGGGAACCATTGATGAATCTGGTGTCCTCCGTACTGGAGACAAAACGGTTTCAGGGACAATTACGGCTCGCTTGAAGGAGACAAACCTTACAGCACAAATCAATGTTTCGGTTGGAAAGCTTCCTGAAGTCTTATTTGATTTTGAAGGTGGGCTTGAGGGCTGGAAACCATCTGTTGTGGGGCGCGGTGAAAAAGCGACACTTGGTTTGGCTTCCTATCCAGCACCAGTAAGATTCGGCAATCAGTCATTGAAATTGGATTTTGATCTAACAAGTGCACAAATTGGAACCACCCTTGGAGCCTATGCAGGACCTGGCTCAAATATCGCAATTCCAGATAATCCCTCCAGCATTGGAATGTGGATTTACGCAACTCCGGATGCACAAGGTTATTGGCTGAGAATGAACATTGTCGACGGAAACGGCAAAACGCAAACCATTAATCTTAATCAAGAAAAACCAGGGATCAATTGGACAGGCTGGAAATACATCGAGGCCGACATACCAGCCTCCTTTACAGGTCCGTTCAAAATATCAGGAACACAAGCGGTAAGATTAATGGTTACGAAATCAGGAATCACCGTACCCCTGAGAAAAGGCACCATCTATATTGATAATATTAGAGCCGTATATGGAGATAAAGTGGATGACTTAAATCCTCCAGTTATCCAATCAATTAACGTAGACGGCAAAGAATTCAAGACAAATGCGGTCAATTTGAAAGCAAACGTGAATGAATATGAAGATGATCCTTTTAAAACGGGAATTGACTGGGAAAAAATCAGATTTTTAGTAGATGGCAAAGACTACTCCAAATCAGAAGGTCATTTTTCATTTGATATGGATGGGTCGGTCTCATTAAGTGGATTACAATGGGCGGATGGAACCCATCAAATAACCCTTATGGTCCCTGATAAATTCGGAAACCAAGCCGTTAAAACGGTCTATTTTACCGTGAACACTGGCGCGGCAAAGATGGAATTGGTCAAAAAACAGGAGCAAGCCTTGCTAGGTGATGTGTTTGACCTAGTAGTGAAGGCTGACAACCCATCTGAAATCTCAGGCTCCACCATTAAAATGCAATTAGATAAGAACTTCCCAGTGGAAAATGTTAGTTTTTCTAATGGGTTCAACACAAGTACCTCAAGCTATGATACTGAAACTGGAATACTTACATTGAATCTAATGAATAGTGGCGAAACAGCGGCAACCGTAGAAGCTGCAACTATTCAGATTCGAATTCCTGCATCGACAAAAGAAGGCAGCAAATTAACCTATGAAATGGTAGAAGCTAGCTTAAGATACACGGTGCCAAAAGAAGAAAACTTCGTTTCAACGTATTCAATGGCACCAGCAAGCGTCGAAGTGAAAGGTGCCTTCGATATTATCGCAGAGCCTATATTAATCGGGAAGCCTGTTGTTATGACAGTGAAAGATATGAACAAAGAGTTAATCCCTGACGCAGAAATTTTCGCCATCATCAATGGCAACACGGAGCCTGTTCTAGTAGGAAAAACAGATGAAAAAGGTGTTCTCCGTGTGGATACTATCACAAATGAAGTGAAGAACATCTCTTTATATGCTGTAAAGGATGGAAAGTATTCGTTTAAAGTAAACACGCAGACCTATCCGCCTCTTGCGGCAGTGACAGAAATAAAAAATATCCTTTCCACTCCAACAAGTGATCCTAATAAAGGAAAAGGTTTCACATGGATGTCGAGTCCGTTAGCGAAAGAAAAACCCGTTATTCAATTTGCACGTAAAAAGGATTTTGACAAGAAAGGTAAACAGTCGCTAGAAACCATCGCCGGATCATCCACTAACCAGGTGTTCTCTGGGGAGCAAGATCCTACGAAAAATGGAATCATCCGAGTAAATGAAGTCACATTAAAGAAATTACAACAAGGGACAACATACGTTTATCGAGTGGGAGATGGAGAGAACTGGTCAGAGCTGCAAGAGTTCACCACTTTAATGAGGAAGCAAAGCTTTGAATTTGCCGTTTTAGGTGACACGCAATCGCCAGCAGATTTAAGTGACTTTACGAAAATTCTTGGGGATCTTGATAAAAAAGACTTATCGTTCATGATCCATGTAGGCGATCTGATTGACGAATCCTCCAAATTTAAACAATGGGATGATACATTAAATGTCTTAAGCCAATACAGCAACATTCGTTCTACCGATCTTGTTGCGGCGCTAGGAAATCATGAATACATGGGAGATGCGAATGGTCAGCTAGCAAAAGCCATCTTAAACTCCCCTGAAAATGGGCCTGAGGCAGACAAAGGCGGGACATATTCAGTTGATTACAATAACATGCACATTAGCGTACTAGGATACACCGATGATATTGAGACTCTGAACAAGCAGTTAGAGTGGCTGAAACAGGATGTTACAAATTCCGATAAACCTTGGAAAATCCTTGTGACACACAAACCTCCTTATTACACAAATCCGTTTGGCGGGAATGAACTCATGAAACAAAAACTGCCACCGGTCGTCGATGAATTAGGGATTGACATCGTGTTCTCTGGCCATGATCATTCCTATGGCAGAACGAAAAAGCTGAAAGACGGAAAAGAAGATCCGAACGGAACGGTTTATGTGGTCGCCGGTACAACTGGTAAAAAGCACTATGATGCCGTGGCAGATGAGAAATTTGACTTCGTCAACATGGAAAATATCGCAATTTCCTTACAAGCCAAAGCGAACAAAGATCAAATCAGCTTCACCGCTGTTACATCTGACGGTGAAACCATTGATCAATTTACAGTTGTAAATGAAGATTATCATGAAGAGTAAAAAAGGTGCTAGATATCATCCGAATTATGGGTGGTACTAGCACCTTTTTATTGTTAAAATTACTTGTTAGTGAACTGGGAAGAAGCTAATCACCTATACATAAAAGGTGATTAGCTTCTTTTTCTCTTTAAATAGGCTTTTTCAGTGCCCTCCTCATGGTAGAAGTGGCTCAAAACACAAGTGGCTCATTTTTATGGATGTATTAATATGAAACATAATACAACAACTGTTGCCTTTTGAGAACGTATAGTGATATCTCGTTACCGTTTAAATAGGTTATGACATTACCGGAATGTCTTAACCATTCTTACTGGGTCGATTTGGGGCATCTATAGTTTGCAAAAGCTGCGGGGTAGTCAGCGAATTTAGTACACAAATAATAATAAAGCCACATCGTCAAACCTATGTGTGTGCAAAYATTTCAACTGAAGCCTTTAAAAATTGGTGAGGCATTGGTTAGAAAAGACGGAATCAAGAAGTTAATTCAATATATGGATCAGTAAAAGCCTTTTATTATGTAATTGTTTCTTAAAATGAAGAGTGAATGATATCAACAACCTTTTGGTCCAACATGAACAAGGTTACGCTAAATTTAATATTAGAGGATATTAAAAACGAAAAAGCAGTTTTCTTCTTAAGTGAAGAAAGCTGCTGTTTTCTTTCTATAGTAATCCACTTTTTTAAAATGCTCTTTGAACAAACCATGTTAGCCCAAAAGCCAAAATTCCTATTGAAGATGCAGGAATAATCCATTTAACCGGTGTATATTTTATATCTAATTTCTTAATGTACAAAATAATTGGAAATGCCAACAATACAATAAAGAATTGTCCTATTTCAATTCCGATATTGAAAAATATTAGAGACGTGGCCATATGCCCGCCTTCTAGCTGCATTTCTGATAAAATCCCTGCAAATCCGAATCCATGAATCAACCCGAATCCAAAGGCAATCCATGGTGGTTGCTTTGAATCTTTGCTAAATATATTTATGAGTGCCACATAAACAATGCTTAAAGCAATTGCGGACTCCACCAGTTGACTTGGTAGTTGAATAATCTTGAATGTTGCAAGAAATAAAGTGATACTATGCGCAATCGTAAAAGCTGTAACTAAAAAACCTATTTGGCGGATTGTTTTTACCCCAAAAAGTAAACTTATGACGAATAAAATATGATCATAACCTGTAAAAATATGTTTTAGCCCAAGTAGTAAAAACTGTGTAGAGTTTTGAAGAAAGCTTACTTCTCCAATCTCTAATTCTCTTGATTCGTAAGTAAGAATTTTTTCTTGTTGTTTACCGTCCATATTAACAGTTACAAAGTTAGCATGGCTAGGGTCGGAATCGTCAAGGAACATATTATACTCAATCACTAGTTTTTCTGGTTTATGATCCAGTCTGTAATCTAGATTAATAACGGCAAACTGTCGGTCTTCTATCATCTCTAAGTCTGTTTTTTCCAGACTACCTTCAATCAGAACACTATCTGCATAAAGGTTGATATGGGAATTGATATATTTTTGTACAATATCTGAGTTTATTAATTGCTTTTGATCCATTTCTTGATTCATCGCATGCCCTAATTCTGTAAGATCAATCTTAAGCTCATAATTAAGTGTGTTCTCTTTTACATCAATGGTTGAAAAACCTTCACTGTTATTTGTGTGTGCAAAAGCTGGTGAAGTGAATATAAAACTAAAGGAAAGTAAAAGAAGCAAAATAGGGAACCATTGTTTTTTCATTGTATCCACATCCATTTCAAGTGTTTCATTCCCTGATATACTTATAAAATATTGGAAAGACGAGAAGTATTTACACTCCTCGTCAAGTTTCCGTCTCTATTAATCTATTTATTTGACTTAATAAATGTTGGATTAGAGTAGAACCAAAGATCCGTCCATGGATCTTCACCCTTAGGATCTGCTACTGGTTCTAATTGATCTGTGTTTGTTCCTCGTAAACGGATATACATATCTTTATCTACATCTTTTAAAGTATATGAAACCGTGATGTATTCACCGTCTTGTTTCCAGTCATTCTCAGTGAAACGCTTAGCGACTTTTGTAGTTGGATTTGTAGCAGTTGAGCGATCTTCAACCGTTCCAGTAATCTCTCCGACAATAAGGTCAACACGTTTTACCTTTGGTTTATCACCATTAGCATTCTCAGCGTTTGTATCTCGAAGGCGAACCGTTACTGTTACATCGCTAGACTTCTTGCCAGGTATGGTAAGAGTTTCACCGATAGAAGCTGTATTTCCTTTTGCTTTTGCATGCATTGGGGATTTCCCAACAGCCTGTACTTTAACATCAAGTTCTGAGATAAGGTCACCAGTTGTGACAAACACATTACCATTACGAAGACCATCCATGATATCACTGTAGTCCTTCTCTGCTTTGATGTAAGTTTTGGAATATTCACCTGGCCAGAAATCACTTCCTCCATCACGCCAATTGACATGCGAGTCAGACGTAGATGTAATCCACCAGTGTCTTCCTTCACCTAGCATGGAGTCCCATAAACCGCCAACTTTAGCAGCCATTTGATCAAATCCGCCCATTGTGGGAGCGTTTACGTTTCCATATGAGCCACGGGCTCCTTTTGGATCAAGGGAGCCATCTGGATTTATAGCAGCTGCCTGGTGACCAGGAGCACCTTCCATACCAATGGATATATTAGGTGCAGTATCGTTCCAATTACGGAATTCCTGCGGTGTATCTAGTCCCCACTTAGCATCGCCTGTTGCTGAACGTGAAGGATGATGTGCAATATGAATTGGAGGCTCGTCCATTTGTTTCATATAGTTAAGGGCTTCAATCATCTTAGATTCAGTATTTCTACTTCCGTCATTTGGAAAAGGCTCACGTGTATTAAAATTACTTTCTATGTCAAAAAGTGTCTTTGATTCATTGTCACTCTTTGGAATAATTAATGAACTATGATCGGCCGCTGGCGTGTCAAACTCCATTCCATAAAACTGAAGAACATCAGGAACAGCTTCACGTGATTTTTCCAACTCAGGATATGCTTGCTCTAAATTTACTTTTGAATGGTTAGGACCGCCATGATCCGTTGTAACCATCCAATCAAGTCCATATTTTTTAGCATTTTCAGCATTTTTTACGGTTGGGTAAATGGCATCTCCACCTCTAATTGGAGCAGGAGGATTTTGAGAATTGTCCCAACCAACACTCCATTCACTATGGATATGGTGATCACCAGCAAGCCATGTAGGTCCATTCTTTTTTACTTCTTCTTTAGAAAGTGCACTTGCTTCTGCTTTTTGATCTTTGCCAGCATAATTAATAGCTTGTGTCGCGAATGCTGTGGTTGCAAGAAGTGCTGTTGCTACCAAAGGAATAGATTTCTTTTTGAAATTAGATTTCATCATTTGAATCTCCCTCTTTTTAATTTCTTTATTCCTTAAGATATTAGCCGACTTATATTAAGCTAGTGTTAAAGAATAGTATGCTTTATGTAATTTTCAGAAATATTAAATTTAAAACGGCTCAACATACCAAATCACCGCCCAGCAGTTATCTAAACTTCCTCTATGAAAGAATAATAGAGGTACTTAAATATATATTTAGACAGGAAACGAGCCTTAGAAGTGATTCTAAGGCTCGTTTTTTTGCGTATAGCATATCGTTTGAAAAATGGACTTTTTCAGTGGCCACTTCATCGAAAAGGGTATTTTTTACCGTTCACTAGTTTGTTTCCGTTCATATTGCTTTTCTTTGTATCGTTGATAAAACCAAATAGCGAAGGTAAGCCAACAGGCACTAATAAAATAACCAGCTATAACATCGCTAGGATAATGTACACCTAAATAAATCCGACTCAATCCAATTGTGAGAATCATAAAAACACTTAAGATAATTCGGACCAGTCGGCTGGGAATGTGTCGCCAAAGAAGGAAGGTGATAATACCGTACAACGCAAAGGCATTTGTTGCATGACCACTAGGAAAACTATAATTGCTTGCCTCGATTAATCGATGTAAATCTGGGCGTTCCCTATGAAACAACAGTTTTAATGAGGCAAAGAGAACGTTAGCTCCTGCAATAACCGCAATAAATAAAATTAATTCTGATCGGTGTTTTAGAACTTTGTAAAGGAGAAACAAGACTAGAAGGGAAATCACCACAATTAGTTTCGCTCCACCAATTACCGTGAAAAATTTCTTGATCGACGTCAACATGGTAGCTTCAAAACTTTGAACAAACGAAATAATGGTACTGTCGAAGTGAACAATCGTCTGTTTGCTAACGAGGACGGCCATAACACCGAAACCCATAAGCGAGATGAAGCTTATCAGAAAAGCAATCGAAAGATTACCCTTTAAATTCACAGAAACATACCTCCATTCATCAAATCTTGCTTTTAAATTAACGACATAAGTGCTCCACCAATAGCTCCAGTTAAGACAATAACCCAAGGAGGCAGCTTCCAATACATTAGCATACTAAATAATATTGCAGCGAAAGCAAAGTCAAGAGGAGCTAAGATAGAACTGGTCCATTGATCTAAAGGTTAATTAAGATGAGCACTTCCTCATCCGGGTGTTATGTCAACTGTGTTTCCTACTATGCTTCATGAAGAACTACAAAATATACCCACCCATTAGCATCCTAGGGTCTTACAAATGCTGTTCCAACCAATGTTTTAAGTAGTGAAGGTTTATTCTAGAGATGAATTGGACTTTTTTAAAAAACAAGACAGCTTCTACTTGCCAGAAGCTGTCTTTGTCTTATGTATATAAAATATATGCTATTTTTTTTCACGTGCAACTTTCCACAAGAACTCTCCTTTAGCAAAGACAAATCCATCATTTAAAGATGTTTGATATTCGTTGCCATAAGAGTCCCTAAAATGCAATTCAAATATGAAGCGTTCATCTGTGTAGCCAAACTGATCAAGATTAAGTATTAAACAATCATTAGACCCAAAGCCGACATGTAAATCTCCAGTAAATTCTTTTTTAGGTGGGATTTCTAATCGAAAATCGGCACCCATTTCGGATTCTAACCCATAAACGGGATGCCTAGTTTTCATTTTATTATTATTGTTATCCCTAATATATAAAATCCCTGCGACAATCGTTACAGGATCAGATGTTAAGTTCCGGAAGGAAACATCTAATAGTGCAGTTCCATCTTTAGGCTTAACGGCCCTTAAATGGTTATCTAATATTTTTATTTCGAATATGCCAGACTTCTTTTGATACATTCTATCCAGATCAGCTCTAGTTGCTATAGAATTAGTGCTTCCTTTTCTAATAATGATGAGTCCTTGATTTAAATTCTTATACTGTTTCTTCGTCATATAAGGCTTATCAATAGAATTACTAATTTCAATTAAAGCAATTAGCTTATCTTTGTAATCTACATAATGTAAATTAAAGTCTAAGTCAGGTTCTATATTATTTAATATGAATTGTTGATAATTAGAGGAATCAACTATTTGTTCTTTAACTATTCCAGTAATAATACGCCCTTTTGTAAGATCATCTTTAACCCCCATAATTATGTATTTTCCACTTTCATGATTTGAATTGGCCATTGCTAATATATCTTTTAACAAATCGGGTGTACCGTTTGAAGGATACATTTTTTCTTTAAAATCTAAATTAGCTGATTCAAACCCATTTTCAATTAAATCCTTTATTATATTTCTCACCTAATAGGTCCTCGCTCTTATCTGAATTTTTCTTCTATTATAACTCTATTTGTTAAGAAAGAAGTCAATAGAATGGTTTTTAAGAAATAAGGGTAGATGTTTCAGTGCATGACAAAATGTTATTTAACATAACGAACGGGTGTCTGTTAATAAATTGCGTCTTAAGTAATACAAACAAATAGGTTTAAGACTATAAAGAATTGTCTTAACTAATATTAATGAGAGATGCTTTTCTCACCGAAAGCTACTGGTATAGGATTGACAATAGCTCCTCTTTTTTTCAAAGAAATATTCAATCCTAACGAAAAGTTTTCATTTTCAATAAATATGTCCGTAACCTAGGTCTTTTTTAATACAGGGGGGAAGTCTCTGTGGTAAAATTATGGAAGACATTCGAGCCCAGTGAGGGGGAATTTACGTGGCTTATCAATCTGAACAACAACTGGAAAATGAAATGATTCGTCAGCTCACTCAACTTGGCTATGAAAAAGTTTCAATCCCTTCCATAGATCATTTACAGCAAAATTTCCGCAATCAAATCAACCGCCTAAATAAAGAAAACCTAGATGGAACGCCTTTATCAGATAAAGAATTTGAACGCTTACTCTTGAAAATAGAAGGGAAAAGCGTTTTTGAGTCTGCCAAAATCCTACGTGATAAAGAAACGATTACACGCGATGACGATAGCACGCTTTACTTAGTTCTATTTGATACACAAAATTACAAGAATAATCATCTTCAAGTAACGCATCAAACCACTGTAATAGGAAGATATACAAATCGCTATGATGTTACGCTACTTATTAACGGGTTACCACTTGTGCAAATAGAGTTGAAACGACGTGGACTTCACTTTGCGGAAGGCTTTAACCAAATCATGCGCTACCGCAAAGACTCTTACGGTGGTTTATTTAACTATCTGCAACTTTTCGTGGTTTCAAATGGAGTGGATACCAAGTACTTTGCTAACTCTGATCGAGAACCGATGAAAAGTCATATGTTCTTCTGGTCAGATGATTCAAACAAGCGCATTGCACAGTTAGATGATTTCACAAAAACATTTTTGAAACCCGTTATGATTCAAAACCTTATCAGCAAATACATGATTATAAACGAAACGGACAAGCACTTAATGGTCATGCGTCCTTATCAAATTTATGCTGTGGAGCGTATCATCAAACAAACGCTTGAGAATGAAGAGAATGGCTATGTGTGGCATACAACGGGAAGTGGGAAGACCCTCACTTCATTTAAGGCAAGTGAACTTCTGTCACAAGAAGAGAAGATTAAAAAAGTGATTTTCCTAGTCGATCGAAAAGACTTAGACGCTCAAACCATGCAGGAATTTAACAAGTTTGAAAAAGGCTCAGTTGATACAACAGATAAAACAGACGTCTTAGTGAAACAACTTCAAGCCCCACTTAGAAAACGAATCATCACCACCATTCAAAAGATGGCCAATGCGGTAAAGAATTCAAAATACGAATCTATCATGAAGCTTTACGAGAATGAAAAAGTCGTATTCGTTATTGATGAATGTCATCGTTCTCAATTTGGTGAAATGAACCGTTTAATTAAAAAGCATTTCAAAAAAGCGCAATATATTGGATTTACAGGTACCCCTCGCTTTGTTGCGAACAAAAGCCAAGATGGCCGCACGACATCGGACTTATTTAAAGACTGTCTTCATACATACCTGATTAAAGATGCCATCAATGATGGTAACGTATTAGGTTTTTCAGTTGAATATATTCGTACGATTAAAGGCAAAGAAGGGGTAGACGATGTAACAAAAGCTCCGGGTATAGATCAACAAGAACTGTGGATGGCAGATTCTCGAATCACCAAGATCGCTAAACACATTACTGACATTCATGGGAATAAAACAAGTAATAAAAAATACACAGCTATTTTCACAGTTGAAAGTATCCCAGCAGCCATTAAATATTACGATGCTTTCAAAAAACTAGACACATCCCTTAAAATCACCTCCATTTTCACATATGGAACCAATGAAGAAAGCGTTGAAAATCAAGAACACTCTAGACATTCTTTAGAGCGCATCATTACAGACTATAATGGGGAATTCGGCACGAACTTCTCTACAGATACGTTCTCCCAATATTTTGCGGACGTCTCGAAGAAAGTAAAAACTACTCAAATAGATTTGTTAATCGTTGTTGATATGTTCTTGACGGGCTTTGACGCGAAAACACTCAACACGCTCTATGTCGATCGGAACTTGAAGCACCATAATTTAATTCAAGCTTTTTCACGTACAAATCGTGTGGAAGCACCTACTAAAGTGTACGGAAATATTGTCTGCTATAGAAATTTAAAGGATGAGACAGATACGGCTATTCGTTTGTTCTCTCAAACTGGAGATACAGATGTTGTATTAATGAAGGATTACGACACCTACGTTAAAGAGTTTAAAGTCCATCTTCGTAGCTTATATAACATTGTGCTTACACCAGGTGATGTCGATGAGTTAGAAGGAGAAACTAATTTAAAAGGGTTTATCGTTGCATTCCGTGACTTAACTAAAGTACTGACGAAGTTGAAGACATTTGTCGAGTTTAACTTTGACAAAAACAAGCTAGGCATGGATGAGCAAACGTACCAAGATTTTAGGAGTAAATACTTACACGTTCATGAACAATTATCAGATCCGAAAATAAAAATTTCAGTAATTGATGACGTCGATTTTGAAATTGAATTAATGCAAACAGATCGCATTGATGTTGATTACATTCTCGAATTATTACGTAATATCAACTATGAAAATAAACAAGAACGTGATGCCGCAGTTCGAAGAGCGATTAAAGAAGTAAACGCATCGGCAAGTGACGAAATGCGTTTAAAACGAGATTTATTACTTGAATTCTTGAAACGTGTAGCTCCAACAATCACGAACAATGATTCCGTTGATCAAAAGTTCCATGATTTTGAAAATGATAGACGCAAACAAGAAATTCAACATATGTCACAGCAAGTCCAAGTGGCAGAAGAAAAACTAGAATATTTCCTGCGTGAATTTGAATTCAAAGGGGTTTCCCCTGACCAAGAAATAAATGATGCGATTAAAGCACCATTTAAAGAAAAGCGAAAACGCGTGCAAGCCGTGAAAGATTTTATTTACACGAACGTACGTAAGTACTCGTAAATTGAGGAGATTTTATACATGACAACTTCAGAAAAACAACGTCTGCAACAAGCAGAATTGCATAAAAAACTATGGACCATGGCGAATGATTTACGTGGTCAAATGGAAGCCTACGATTTTAAAAACTATATCTTAGGGTTAATTTTCTATCGCTACCTTTCTGAAAAGACAGAAGCACGTATTGAAAAATTACTAGAAGAAGATAACATCACTTACGAAGACGCATGGAAAGACGAAGAATATAAAGAAGGTTTAATCGAAACATTACTTGAAGAAATCGGTTTCGTGATTGAACCTGAATTTCTTTTCTCTTCGATGGTAAAAGAAATTCATATAGGCGAAAAAGGGAACTTCGACATTGAACTTCTACATAAAGCCATTAAAGCCATTGAACAGTCTTCGTTAGGAACAAATAGTCAACAGGATTTCGAAAATTTATTTGACGACATGGATTTAACATCTACTAAATTGGGACGTGATGTAAAGTCACGCTCAAAACTGATTGCTAAGATCATGGTGAGCATAAACGAAATTCCATTCTTACATGATGACGTTGATATCGATGTATTAGGTGATGCTTACGAGTATCTCATCTCTCAATTCGCTGCCAATGCAGGGAAGAAAGCAGGCGAGTTTTACACGCCACAACAAGTTTCGAAGATCTTGGCTAAAATAGTTACACACAATAAACCCAATTTGAAAAATGTTTATGACCCTACATGTGGATCAGGATCGCTTATGTTACGAATTGCAAAAGAATCAAATGTACGCTTATTTTATGGACAAGAGCTCACAACTACTACGTTTAACTTGGCCCGAATGAACATGTTACTACATGACTTACGTTACACAGACTTTGATATTAAAAACGACGATACACTAGAAAATCCTCGTCACGTAGACATGCGTTTTGAAGCTGTCGTAGCGAATCCTCCATATAGTGCTAACTGGAGTGCAGATTCAAAATTCTTAGATGATGACCGTTTCAGTGCATACGGAAAACTCGCGCCAAAGTCAAAAGCCGATTTTGCATTTGTTCAACATATGATTCACCAACTTGACGACAATGGAACAATGGCCGTCGTACTTCCGCACGGTGTATTATTCCGTGGAGCAGCAGAAGGTATTATTCGTAAATACTTGATAGAAGAAAAGAATTACTTAGATACTGTGATTGGATTACCAGCGAATATCTTTTTTGGCACGGGGATTGCTACATGTATTTTGGTCTTTAAAAAATCTCGAGAAGTAGATGATCGTGTTTTGTTTATTGATGCTTCTAAAGAATTCGATAAAGGCAAAAATCAAAATCAATTAAGTGATCAACATATTGAGAAGATCATAGAAACGTTTATTGAACGTAGAGTAATTGATAAGTTTTCATATTCTGCAACACTTGAGGAAATAAAAGGCAATGACTTTAATATGAATATCTCTCGTTATGTTGATACATTTGAAGATGAAGAACCAATTGATATGGGTGGTGTTCAAAAAAGTTTAATAAAAATTGATGAGGAAATCTCAGCTATTGATCAACAGTTGGATTCTTATTTTAAGGAGCTAAAATTCCTATGAGTTTAATGGTAAATATACCTGCAATTCGATTCGAAAAATTTTCTTCGTCTTATAAACAGTATAAATTAGGAGAAATAACGAACTCAGTTTCTCGTCCAATAAAGATGGAAGATGAGGAAGACTATAATCTCGTTACTGTGAAAAGGCGAAATGAAGGAATAGTAGATAGAGGAATTTTTAAGGGTAGAGAAGTTAAAGTAAAGAATCAATATAAAATTGAAGTTGGAGATTTTCTGATTTCTAAACGACAAATTATTCATGGAGCGTGTGAAATCGTACCAAAAAATCTTGACGGTGCTATAGTTTCCAATGAATATCATATTTTACATGGAAAAAAGAATTTGCTGTTGACAGAATATCTAAATTTACTTTCAACACTTCCAAAAATTAAGAATTATTTTGCGCTTGCATGTGTGGGCGTAGATATTGAAAAAATGCTTTTTAGGATTGAAGATTGGAAAAAAAGATCGGTGATGATTCCTTCAATAGATGAGCAACAAAAAATTGCATTATTCTTCAAACTTCTTAATCAAAAAATTGAAAAGCAACAGGAGAAAATTGAAAAGTTGGAAGAGCTGAAAAAAGGTTTGATGTTGAAGATTTTTAGTCAGGAATTAAAATTTAAAGATGAGTGGGATAAGGAATTTCCGAATTGGGAAATGAAAACTATTGGTGATATTGCAATTAGTCTCGATAATCTTAGAAAGCCTCTTAACTCTCAAGAACGAATAGGTATGAAAGGTAACATACCATACTACGGTGCAAACGGAATAGTTGATTATATAAATCAGTTTATTTTTAATGAAGATCTAATTTTATTGGCTGAAGATGGGGGGCAATTTGAAGAATTTGCTAATCGCCCAATAGCTCAATATATTACTGGAGAATCTTGGGTTAATAATCATGCTCATGTATTAAAAGCTTCTAAATGTGATAGTAAGTATCTTTATTATCAATTGGTGCATAAAGATATTAGAAAATACATTAACGGTTCTAGTAGATCAAAGTTAAATAAAGAAAGTATGTTGCGAATCGAAGTTAAAGTGCCAAAAAGTATGGAGGAGCAAAAAAAAATTGCTGACTTCTTGTCAAAATTTGATTTGAAATTAGAAAAAGAAGAACTATATCTGCAATATCTTAAAAAACAAAAAAAAGGATTTATGCAGCAAATGTTTATATAAACTGAAAGAGCCGAGAACGGCTCTTTTAAATTTTTATCGTTAAAACTTATGCTTATCAGCTTCGTTATATTCATTAATGAACTACCCTCTTTGGATGTTATTCAACTTAAGGAGCTTAATACGTCACCTAGAGCAATTTTTTATTGCGCGATAGCTGTTCCTTCGTAGAAAGTTCATTATATTCTTCGAGCGCATCAATTACCGTTCCACGCTTTTTAACAATATGATAAAGAGCAGATACAAGTTCTTCTTATGATACTTTGTTATATATAGCATCACGACGTGCCTAATAAGGCTGTATTTTTCCAATTCCTTCTAACGGTAAGTGATGATTTGTAAATAACTTAATAGCACGTTCTAATCGATGGAATCGCCTTCTTTTTAACCTACGTGAGCCTCGGAAACTTCTTCTAATTTTCGTTAAACTTATCTATCATTATTTATTCAAAAACAAAAAAGCGAGAAATCCTTATCATCTAAGGATCTCGCTTTTTTGTTATTACTATTAATCGTCCTGATAAAATAAGGCTTTATGTTTTGGATGATCATTAATCAGAAATTGGTTACGATAATTGTTTTTGCATAAGTTAATTTGGTTAACTAATAAAATAATTTTAAGAATATGGTAAAATCGGCTTATGACGTTGAATAAAGAGATATGGATGAGCAGTTAATTCGCAAAGGATATTAATCTGTCCACACTTGAATAATCATAGATATAGACTTTACAGTATTGTATAACGAATAAAATAACTCGTTTTATTAGAAATAAATATATAATTTAATTATATCATAATAAACTCAAAGGAGAGGTTAAGTATAATGTATACAAATCATACATTGCATGCCGGTATCGTTAAATGAAGCTTTTAAAGGAAGTTAGTATTGAAATTAATATAGATGAAATTAATAAGCAAATATTTTTTAAATATGTAAATGATAATTATATGGACAAAGATGGAATTACAATCAAGGCAGAACTTGAAGAGGGTCTTTGTCAAAGTGCGGCTAGAATAGATGAAAAGGATTACTTACAAAATTACAATGACGAAATTATCCAATTTTTCATTGAGTCTTATAATACGGATATGCACAATTACAAAGAAAGTACAGAAAGTGGTATTGATTATAATAGGGAAACAGCTAACACTAATCCGGAAATAACAATACCTTATAACCCTGAAAACATTAAAATAATTCAAGGGAGATTTTCACTCAAAGAGATATATGAAATGATTAATGGCGATGAAGAATTTGAACCGATTTTAGATTTATCTCCAGATTTCCAACGGAATTATGTATGGGATCGAACAAGGAAGTCACGCTTAATAGAATCAATTTTATTAAATATACCGTTACCAGTATTTTATTTATCTAGAAACGAGGAAGGGATTTATCAAGTTGTCGATGGAGTTCAAAGACTTTCTGTAATTAATGAATTTTTTTCAAACGGCTTCAGGTTAAGTAATCTCGAATATCTTAGTAAAGAATGTGAATGGAAATATTATAATAATAAGAATGCAGTATCTTTACACCCTAAGTTTATAAGGCTCTTACGAACATTCCAAATCGATTGTAATATTATAGAACCTTCTACTCCAACTGAGGTGAAGTTTGATATCTTTAAAAGATTGAATACAGGGGGACGGAGTTTAAATAATCAAGAGATAAGAAATTCAGTAATGAGAAGAGAAGTAAGAGATTTCATAAGAGATCTTGCCGACTCTGAAGTGTTTAAAGCTGCTACCAATAATAATATTAAACCAAAAAGAATGCTAGATCAGGAAATGGTTTTGAGGTTCATCGGATTTTACTTATTATACGAAAAAAGAGATTATATGGATATAGAGTATTCAGGTAATATGAATGCATTTTTAGACAAGCTAGTAGATAAGCTTAATGACAATTATCTTTTTCTTCCATTTGAAAATATTAAATTAAAGTTTGAAATTTCTATGGAGAATGCGTTCGATTTATTTAATACCTACGCATTTAGAAAAATATCTACGAGATATAGGAGTCAGGAGAGAAATTTAATTAATAAATCCTTATTTACTGCAATGAGTGTATTGTTAACTAAATTCGACAGAGAACGAGTGAAAAAAATAGGATTATTAAATGACGATTTTGCTCAACTGTTAAAAAAGCAAGAGTATTTAAATGAATCTATTACCTATGGTACAAGTGACAAATTAAGAATTGATACAACTTTTATGTTCCTTGAAAATTTCTTTAATGAAAAATTAGGAGACACAGAATGATTACAAAAATGACAATAGAAAATTTTAAATGTTTTCAAATGAATGAAGTGTTTTTAGAAAAAGCAACTCTACTATTAGGAACAAATTCAGGTGGTAAATCATCATTTATTCAAGCATTATTATTATCTAAAATGTCTTTAAATGGAAAAAGTAATATGAATCTTTTATCTAATGATTATGGATTGAACTTACATTCATTTGATGAAATTATTAATAGTGAAGGCGAAGATTTTTTCAAAGTAGTCATCCAAAATGAAAGTTCTCTTGACATAGTATATAAGTCAACCGATGATTCAAATATACTTAATATAGAGGTTAGTGGAAATCAGGAAGTATTAGGAAACCCTGTTATTTACTTAAGTGCTGATAGGAGTGTATCTAAAACTCAAATAGCTGGCGATGTAAATAATCTGGAGTTAGGCAATTTTAATGAACAACTTGCTTTTATTATTGAAAAAGGGAAACAAAAAAATAAAATCCCATTTTATTCAGAAAGAAATTATTGGGATGCAAAGAATACACAATTATTCGACATGCAAGTTAACGATTGGTTGAATTATATTCTACCTTCTAATAGTGTAACCTCCAAAAAATATGGAGATGATAATTTATATGCACTTTTATTTGGGCACGGTAGACCTATGCGTCAAGGGAGTGTTGGATATGGTGTCTCGTTTATTCTTCCTATAATAGTAGCGTGTTTAATAGCTGATAAAGAAAGTATATTAGTCATTGAAAATCCAGAGTTGCATTTGCATCCAAAAGCTCAATCTAATATGGCAAGTTTTTTAGCAACAATAGCTGCTAGCGGTGTTCAATTAGTGATAGAAACTCACAGTGACCACATTATTAATGGGTTCAGAAAATCTATCCTAAGAAAAGAGGTTAATATTAGTAATACAGATATAATTATTAACTATTTCAACAATGAAAACCAATGTAATATTGAAAAGGTATCATTAAATGAAAAAGCTGAAATTGTTAACTGGCCTACGGGGTTCATGGATCAAGAAGAATTCGATTTATTTGAAATGAGAAAGTTGAGACGTAATCATGAATGAGATGTTGATGAAAAATTCCGATTTTTTAAAAGTGATGGATCAGGATGATGTCTTAGATGAATTCATTTCAATTTTAGAACTATTGACTTCCTTTTCATATAAGGTGAATTTAATGGAAGAGGATCTTTTAGATGATATTTACTATTATATTCACATGAATATGAAAAAAAATGAGGATATAAGAATAATTAATAGTAAGTTAGAAAAAATGTTTTCGTTTGAAAATCCATTGGATTTCATTGCTAAAGAGCAAAAACTAGAAGATCTGATTAAAGAAGAAGAAACAAACTTAAAAAAAATCCTGACCCATGAAACGAATTTTAAATTAGAAGAATCACTTATTAAATATAGCTTGGCATCTTGCGAGGCTATAAGAGTCATCAATGATGAAAGTTCCTTAAAAAATGTAATGTTGATTTTTTCTAGTATCAAACCAACGCCACAACAATTAATGGAAGACTTAGATAAAGTGTTTTCTAATATTATCTTCGACGAAGATATATTGGAATCTATTGATAGCCTTAATGATGGTTTTTCCAGTAGACGTGAGGAAATTATTTATCATTTATTCTGTATAGATTCGGAAGTACCAATAATTACAAGTCGTGGGATTAGACATTATAGAGAGATTGGTGAGGCCTTATCAATTGATTGTAGTCCAGAAAGATCCAGGTTAACTGTACAGCAAAAGCTGACAAAAAAAATAGGTGAGCAAAAATTAAACTGTGAATTACATACTAAAATGAAAACAGTATCATCGAAGGCTCCTGACAGGATATATTTCTGTCCATACGTTCCAGAAGATTTTGATGAAGAGTATAGAGGCAAAATATTTGTATATAAAATCTCAAAGCACGTATAGAATTTATTCTACAAGTCTTAGGTACTATAACTCATTATAACCTTAAGCAATAATGAAACGAATAGTGTTGATCAAGCCAAAAATATGACTCTGGAATGTTCTGGGGTCATTTTCTTGAGTGAAGTTCTTTGACCATTTATGTCTCACATGCGTATTCGTTAATATTAATAAATCTAAAGGAGTTTATTCTATTATATAGGTAAAACTAAAATGATTCTTCGTACTCTCTGACTAGTCTATAAGAAGTCGTTTTTTTCATCCCAATTTCTTGCATTGCTTTTACTGCTGTAACCTCTTTTAACTTCCAGCGTTCATATGCTTGTTTAAACTCCTTGGTAACCAAGGTCGGCCAATTCCTTCACGTTGCCCCAGGTAGCGATAAATCGTTGTTCGAGAAACTCCCCATCTTTCTGCCACACCCTTGATTGGTGTGCCTCCATCAATAAGAGCTTTCATCATTTCAATATCTTTATATCCGTATTTCTCAGGACGACCGCCAAGTCGCCCTCGTGCTTTAGCCGCCACTCTTCCGGCGGCTGAACGTTCTTGAATAAGATTTCGTTCAAACTCAGCAAATGCCGCAAAGAGGTGAAACAGTTAAACTTCATTTCAAGTAGTATTTTATTCATAATTTTGCTCCTCGTCATTTAAGTGGTGATTGAATGACTTACATGCAAAAAAAATATACCTAAGATTTCATGATACAAACTGTTAGGTGGAAATACTTTTTTATGGATATCCCTGGAGAAGTAACCGACTGAAAATACTTCAGTCGGTTTTTAATATGGAGTTAATTCAATTGTGATTTATTCTTGGGAATCTAGAGTAGTCAATGCCCGCTTAATTCGCTCCTTCAGTTCCTGGTACTCTGCATTTTCATACAACTTCATCATGGCCTGAATGATTGTCTCTTTTGACTCCCAATTAGATAAAGGAAGGAAACTGGTATAAATGCCAGTGTATTTTTTACCGTCTTCAAAGGAAATGTCGCGAATTAGTATGCCTTCATTTTGGAAAGCTTGTAAAAGTTCCACACGTTTTTCCTGATGGAGTGGGCCAACTTCGACTTTTAACATGAGGCGGTTGTTGCTGTTTGCAAACCAGGCAATCAATCCTCTATCGAGCCACCATTTTTGTCGTAAGTCTTCACGGTTATGTGCTGCTGCCCATTCTTTTTCAACGAACGAAGGGAGACGGTGATGAGCGGTGAAGTTGTCACTTTCCATTCCTTTAGAAGCTGCAAATGCTTTGAAGGCTTCGGACATAATGCTGTTGCCGACTTTGACGATATAATCGATGGCTTCCTTGTTTTCCATGTATAGTTTTTTCAAGACCTCTTCGTCCACTGTTACAGTCGCAATCAATTGATGATTCACTGCTTTCATGGAAGATTTTTTATTGACGGAAGTATATAGCAGGTCTACTGCATCTTTATGGTCTTGATAAATGGACAAGGCAGATTGGTTTAGTTCTTCGTTCTCCTCCAATTGATCTGCCAATACTTCTATGTAGTAAGAAATGAATGAGTAAACTTCGTCATTCATAAAGGCCTCGTTCAAAACAACATAATCCTTCAACGTACTTAATATATTCCTATAAGTAAGCATTAAATATTTGTCTTGAGATGGAGGGTCTTCCAACATTGTTAAATATATAGGAACAATCGTATAGCCCTCGAATTTTTCGTTAACAAACGCTAAGTAATTTTTCAATTGATTAAAAGATTCTTTTGACCAAAACTTATTTTCAATAAGAATTACGGTTTTATTGCTTTCAGACACAGCCAAAATATCGATCCGTTGATTAATTGACGTCAAGAGTTCTTTGTGGACGATGACATCCTGAAAATTAAAATTGACCAAATTCAATGGATTAAGATGGGCAAGTTTGTTTGGATCCTCCAGATTATTTGGATGGACGAAAGCTTTTGCTAGAAGTTTCTTTAAAAAGAAATCTCCTAGATTATGATTCCCTTTAGGATTCAACATCCACACCAAGAAATTCGAATGACGTATTTCAAATTGATCCACCGATAATATCTTAAATGGATTAAATCTCTTAAAATGATTGTTCAATTTGGCGAATTCTATGGAATCTTCAAGTAACGATAAAAGTTGTTGTGCATGCTGTGTCAAAAGGCTACCTCCAGAGTTAATGATTATAAATTATTTTACTATATGAATCTCATAATTTTCTAGGAACTGACACGAAATTGAGGGTTTTGAAGTTATAGACAAGAATCGACAAAAGTATCTAGATTTTACAATTATAATAGAGGGAAAGTTTGGGGAATTGTCGTGAGGTGTGAAATGAATTCGATTGCAAAGTTGGTTGGATCGATTGTTGGTATTTACATAGTGATTAATCTAGTATTTGTAGGTTTTCAATACTTTAGTGAAAAGCAAGAACATTACCGTATGCATATGTTAAAAAGAATGATGGATTCCTATACTACACAACTTAAATCAACAGAAGTAGCATTAAAAGAAAAGGAAATGAATGAGACATCATATTTTCAAGATTTGGAACTACGCTCACAGGAAATGAACAGGTTGGCAAAATAGTTTCCAAAATGGAATGCCGGTTACGGTTTATTCAGATTACCAACAACGCTATCAAGCATGCCAGCAGGATTCAGGGAACTATAAAGTGATGGTCGCGGATTTAGAGGCTTATCGGAAAAATTATGAGAATTTGATTGAGTTACACAATGGTACTATGGCAGAGTATAACGAATTAAATGAGCAGGTTGGTGAAACGTGGTTTATCGTGCCAGGGTTCCGATCGAAAACCTAACGAACTTTGTAAAACTAAACGAAAGAGGGATATAAATGTTTGGGTTTTTTAAAAAGCCTTGTGCAATTTGTAAACGAAAAATCAGTCCATTACTGAAATATCGTAATGATCGCAATGATGTGTTGAACGTCTGTGTTGCTTGTAGTGAGTATGCAGAGCGAAGGGCTTATCGGAAAGTGAAGTAGTAGCTTCTAAAATTTTAACGTCTATCACAAATCCACGTGATTGGCACCGGAAGATGGTCGAACAAAAACCTACATGAAACACGGTTTACTATAGACTGGATTTTTAATGCGTGAGTACGATTCGAAAATCTTAAAGTGCAGAAAAAAAGATACCAATTTGTGAAAAAAGTAAAAACGCTATAACATAAATACTAGAAACTCGATAAAGGAGAGAAGAGCGTTGAGCCCAACCAAAAACTTATCAACTGAAGAGCAAAACAAATTACTCGAAACACTACAGAAACGCTTTGAAAAACACACAGAACGCCATGAAGGAATCAACTGGCAGGACGTGCAAGCCAAGCTAGAAGGCCGTCTGGAAAAGCTTTGGTCCCTAAACGAAATGGAACGAACTGGCGGGGAACCGGATGTCATCGGTTTCGATGAAGGAGCTGTCGAATATCTTTTCTGCGACTGCGCCAAAGAAAGTCCGAAAGAGCGCAGAAGTCTCTGCTACGACCGCGCAGCCCTCGAAGCACGCAAAAAATTCAAACCTGAAAACTCCGTGGTAGACGTAGCGGCGGAAATGGGCATTGAATTGTTAACCGAAGAACGGTACCGACACCTCCAGACGCTTGGCGAATTTGACACCAAGACATCCAGTTGGATCCAAACGCCAGACAATATCCGCAAACTCGGCGGCGCACTGTTCTGTGATTGTCGCTATGACACGGTCTTTGTGTATCACAATGGAGCAGATTCGTATTATGCTGCGAGAGGGTTTAGAGGATTATTGAAGGTTTAAAGGTGGATTAAATGGATGGTAGGGGTTTATCTCAGATAGCCTTGATTCTTTATTGGTATATGTTCAATAAAAATTTCACAACAATTCAATGAAAATAAAAAAACGACCTTGAGATCAAGGTCGTTTTTTTTATAGAAATCAATTCGCAAGAGCGTTTCGACTAGTGACAGGTTCTGTTAAATATGATACATTTATATAGATATGCTTATATTTGACGATTGATATAGTTTTCCTTACTTTAATTTTACACTACTAAATCGTCAATAGTCAAGCGTTTTGAGAAAACTTTTTAAGGGGCGATTGCGATGAAACTGGAACTGCATCAGGAACAACAACGATTGGACCATGTCATGGATGTCATCTCAAACGAAATACAGACACTTGATGGAGATACGACACGACTAAAAAAAGAAGTCATCAACATTCGGAAGCACTTTTGGGAAGAAGTGAAAGTAAATACAGATTCGTTTGATGATTATTTAGAAACGATTATTGGTTTGCGTCAAGAAGCAGAAGCGTTAGCTGTTAGTCAAAGCTTGCATCGCCATACATCAAAACGTTTAGCTACACTCCAGCGTATGCAAAAAATCCCTTATTTCGGTCGAATTGATTTTTTAGAAGACGGCACATCCTCGCCTGAACAAATCTACATCGGGATCTCCACACTTAAAGATGCAAGTGGAGATGATTTTCTCATTTACGACTGGCGAGCACCGATCTCGAGCGTGTATTACGATTATCAGCCGGGTCCTGCGAAATATACGATTCCAGGAGACTTCATCGAAGGGACATTAGAAAATAAGTGGCAATATATCATACGTGATGGCACGTTGGAATCGATATTTGACACAACTCTAACAATTGGTGATGAGATTTTGCAACAAGTGCTTGGAAAAGGCACTGATAAGCAGATGCATTCAATTGTCGCCACCATTCAACAGGAGCAAAACCAAATTGTTCGTCATGACCACGGGAAATTGTTAATTGTGCATGGTGCAGCCGGGAGCGGCAAGACATCGGTCGCGCTACAACGAATTGCCTATTTGCTATACCACTATCGCGATAGTCTGACGAGCGATCAAATCATTTTATTTTCCCCAAACTCCATGTTTAACAGCTACGTCGCCAATGTGCTTCCGGAACTCGGAGAAGTAAACATGCACCAAGTGACTTTTCAACAATACCTGCATGAACGACTCGATCAACAATTTCAAGTGGAGAATCCATTCGATCAATTAGAATATGTCTACACAAAAACGAAAGATCCTTCCTACCGCACGCGATTGGCCAGTATTGAATGGAAAGCATCGACGGATTATTTCGATGCCATCAATACCTATCACAGTTCTTTGGAAAACGCTGGCATGTGTTTCCAGGATCTTCGCTTTCGCGGAAAACTCATGGTGAGCGCAAAGCAAATGGAAGAGCGATTTTATGAGCAACACACGTCACTTCGGCTCCTCAATCGAATCGAGAAATTAAGGGACTGGCTGATTGAACAAATCGCTCAAGTGGCGAAAGAAGAGTGGCAAAAACCGTGGGTCCAAGAAAAAATGGACTCGTTAAGCAATGATGACTATCATAAAGCGCATCGGTACTTAGCCAAGAAACATGGCTATGAAAGAGAGGCGATGGCGGATTACGACATGAGTCCAAAAGCACTCGCGCAGTTGATCGTCCGTCAAAAACTCAACACTTTGCGAAAACGAATTCGAGCGTTTCAGTTTGTGGATATCAAACAGCTTTACAGACAGCTTTTTGAAAACCCTACAAACATGCGGAGCTTCTCATCACACGAGTTGCCTCAAGAATGGCTGGCAATTTGTGAACGAACATGTGAAGCGCTCGATGAAGGCAACCTGTTGTATGAAGATGCGACACCGTACGTCTATTTAAAAGAGTTAATCCTTGGATTCCAGACCAATCGTTCCATTAAACAAGTTGTGATAGATGAAGCGCAAGACTATTCGCCTTTTCAGTTTGGATTTATCAAACGCTTATTTCCTGCCGCGCGAATGACGGTGCTTGGTGACTTTAATCAAGCGATTTTTGCGCATGCTCGTCAAACGAATGATTTCCAGTCTTTATTGGATTTGTACGGACCCAACGAAACAACGGTCATTTATCTAGCCCGAAGCTACCGTTCGACAAAGCCAATCGTCGACTTTACCAGAAAACTTATACCAAACGGTGATCAAATTATTCCATTTGAACGCGAAGGAGAGAGTCCTAGCTTAGAACAAGTAGACAGTACAGAAGAACTTCATCAACACATCATCAGGAAAGTAGAACAGCTGCAAGAGCGCGGCTACCAGAGTATTGCGATCATTTGTAAATCTGTTGAGGAAAGTAGTCATGCCTATGAAGGGTTATCTACTGTTCCCGAATTGAAATTGATGACGACGGGCTCTACGGAATACGAACAAGGGGTCGTTGTCATCCCGTCGTATTTATCAAAAGGCATTGAATTTGAAGCAGTCATTGTGTACGATGCATCGACGCATGTCTACGGAAACGAAAGCCTGCGCCGCATCTTCTATACCGTCTGCACGCGAGCAATGCATCACTTACAACTCTATAGCCTGGGAGAACCCACTCCATTTTTACTTAAATTTCCGAATTCAGCTTATTAACTACAATTGAATGAAAAAATTAGAAAAAGTATTGTTTTAGTCGGTATGCGGTCGCTCAGTCAGGGTAAATAACATCTTGGACATTTTCAAAATAATTTTCATCTATGTAGTCCGAAAATTCATCTGGTATTCTAATAGGCCATTGAATCATGACAGTATTCCTCGCTCTGTCATTTCTATGCGAGGCATCCCTATAGCTGTATGTTTTATTAAATCCAATCTCACATTTCGATTATTTAAAGCTTTATCAAAAAATAGAATTTGCGAGAAACCTTTGTTCCTGCATCGTTAATTTATTTTTATTGGAACAACGTACTCTTAAGTTCCTTTTGTATGATAGAATATTTAGTGAATATTGGAAATTAGTTTGGAGCTTAATGTGATTTCCCGAACAGTCTTCGGACACGTTTATCTATACAACGATGGTCATTAATGTGATTCTTTGTTTCAGTATTGTTATATGGAGGATATCTATTTATCAAGTTCAAGAGTGGGTATTCACTCACTCGCAGAAGTTTCCTAATTATTAGGGAATAATCTTGAATAGTAAATGTGGTTAAGAAATGAAGAAATTAAAATTCTTAGTAAACTTCCCGGGAAGCCCTGATCCTGTGTGAGCAGAGGCTTCTTTTTCGTTTTTTCTTTAGATGGAATGAAAGGGTAAGTGAATTGCAGATTCTATAAATTGAGAGTTGGTGAGGTTATATGAGATTTATAAAGTGGATTGTCTTATTTCTTTTTGTCCTGCTATTGCCGCTTGCTATATGGCTATGGGAAGAACGGCATGCACAAAATCTGGATATTGTTATTCTGGATAAGACCGTTCCGAACGGGGATTTGCGTGAACATAAAGGTCTGACATGGTTGCTTAACCATACCCATATTAATAAAACGAATGGAGATTCCTATAGTGAAAAGGAAGACTATGCTGGAGTGACCTTTGATGGCAAAAGTGAAAGTGTACGTGGATTGCCTGAGGATTTAAGTTCTGCTGATTTGATTTACGTCGCAGACACTTATGGAATCTATGAATCCGAGCAAGAGAAACGGAGTGATAAAATCGAGGGGGGCTTAAGCTCTGGTGAGTGGACGTCAATTCAACAGGCTGTTGATCAAAATGATGTGCCATTGATCATGGAGTTTAATTCAATCTCATCACCGACGGAACCTTTAGTGCGGAAGGAAGTATCTAAATATCTAGGTTTTGAGCAAAAAGGGTGGACAGGCCGCTACTTTAAAGAATTGTCCAATGACAACGGGGAAATACCACAATGGCTAGTTGACTCCTATGAAGCGGCTGGCAATCAAAAGTGGTCATTTGCAGGAGAAGGCCTTGTGTTCATTGAAGAGAATACAGAAATGGTCCGTGTATTGTCACTTGAAAATGGAGATGTCGATGAAGCATCCATTAACTTGAAGTTTACACAAAATGGCGAGAAGAAATTTAATTTGGACGGAGAATCTCCATACCGGTATTGGTTTGATATAACCGAAGCTGTGGATGAAAATAATGTATTGGCTTATTTCGAACTCCCTGTAAATAAACAGGGACAAGCATTGCTTGACGAATGGGGAATTCCATCCCGTTTTCCGGCAGTGATTGAAAAGAAACAGGATGCGACAAGTTCGTACTATTTTGCAGGTGATTTCGTAGACACGAATGATATTCCTACAATCTATCAATATAGTGGAATGACAAAAATAAAAGAATGGTTTACCTTTGATTTTGTTTACCCTGAACAAAGCTTCTTTTGGAAAACATACGTCCCAATGATGAAAGTACTTTTGGAAGATGTGAAAGACGCTGATAGCAAAGACAAACAATTGATACATAAACCTGCTGTTCTTCAAAATGAACTTGGTCTGAATTACTCAGCCAAAGTAAATGGCGATCGTTTTGACGTATATACAAATGGGGAATGGAAGACATTAACGGTTAAAGGCGTCAATATCGGAATGGGGAAACCGGGAACTTTCCCTGGGGAAGCTGCTATTACAAAAGGTGAGTATGCAAGATGGTTTAAACAAATTGGAGAAATGAATGCCAATACCATACGAATTTACACGCTTCATCCCCCTGCTTTTTATGAAGCATTGAAGGAATACAATGAATCTCATGAAAAGCCGCTCTATGTATTTCATGGGGTATGGATTGATGAAGCACCATTGGAAGAAACACTCGATGCATTTACACCGGAAATCACGGATCGTTTCCAAAAAGAATTCCAGAAAATTACTGATGTGATTCATGGAAATGCAAAAGTTGCAAAAGAACCTGGCCATGCTTATGGGAATTATAAAGCCGATATTTCGCCGTATGTGATTGGGTGGATGATTGGGATTGAATGGTACCCATTCATGGTGGATAATATGGCAACGAAATACAAGGGAATGGACCAATATAATGGGGAATATATTCAAACAACCAATGCCGTTGGATTTGAATTATGGATAGCCCAGCAAATGGATCAATTGACTGTGTATGAAGCGGAAACGTATAAATGGACGAGACCGATGAGCTTTACTAACTGGGTCTCGACCGACAATTTAGAACAACCAGCTGAACCTTTGGAACAGGAGGATTTGGCAAGTGTCGATCCAAACCATATGCATTATAAAGAAAATCTTTCAATGCCAGGAATGTTTGCTTCCTATCACGTCTATCCCTACTATCCGGATTTTTTAAATTTGGAGGAACGGTACACTGAGTATATTGACCACCGGGGAGAGAAAAATAACTATGCGGGTTATTTACATGATTTAAAAGCGTCCCATAAAATGCCTGTACTTATTGCAGAATTTGGACTTCCTGCATCACGTGGACTTACACATGTGAATCCATTTGGATGGAACCAAGGCTTTCATACCGAGCAAGAGCAAGGTAACTACCTTTCTAGTCTTTATGAGGATATTATTCAAGAAGGCATGATGGGTGGTCTTGTGTTTACTTGGCAAGATGAATGGTTTAAGAGAACGTGGAATACCATGGATTTAGACAACGCAGATCGCCGTCCATTTTGGTCAAATGCACAAACGAATGAACAGAATTTTGGTCTCCTGAATTTTGATCGTATGCTCATAAAAACAGATGGCAATATAGAGGATTGGGCAGATGCAGACCCGATATACCAGTCTGGAAAAGGGCCGATTACTGCACTTTATGCCACTAGTGATGAACGTTTTCTATATGTGAGGATTGACGGCAAACCTGGGACGGATTGGCTGAAAAACACCAAACCGCAATTGCTGTTTGACGTTAACCCTGGCAGTGGAAATGATCGTGTAGATGAATTGGAAGATGTTACTTTTAATCAGCCATTTGCTGATTTCTGGTTATCTATCCAGTCCACAGAAGAGGCAAGAATGAAAGTTGATGCTTACTACGACGTTTTCTACTATCAATACGGAATTGAACTAAATATGATGGATTCAGCAACAAAACCGACTAAAAACAGTGGTTTGTTCAATGAAATCCGCTTGCCGCTTAATAAGGGCATTACAAGACCGGATACAGGAGAGTCGTTCCCATTTTCTTCATATGAGACTGGGAAAATGCGTTTTGGAAATTCCAATCCTGATTCACCGGATTATGACTCCTTAGCAGATTATTATTTCGATCCATCAACAGGTGTGATGGAACTACGCATACCGTGGCTATTGTTGAATATTAAAGATCCTAGTTCCAAAGAAGTTTTTGGTGATGTATACGTCGATGGCATGGATGCCAAGCAGCAAATCGATGATATTGGAATCGCCCTTGGAGTGACGGACAATCAGGGTCAAGTAATCCAGACTTTCCCTTCAAGCACCTCAACTAGCATTAGTGTTGATGAAGTGTCTCGCTATCGATGGGAAGCATGGGAGCTACCTTATTCAAGCGAGCGGTTGAAACAATCATATCTAATCCTACAAGAAACATTCAGCAAAACACCATAAACAAAAGAGGTTGTGCAGCATATGCACAACCTCTTTTTAATCTGTAGATATACCTTTTCGCTGCATTTGTCCCCATTCTGCTTTTTTGGTGAAAAAGACAATTAAACCTTCAATACGCCAAATAACCATAATTGGACGGTACCAGAAACTCTCGGTTAATGACCAAAAGAAAAGCTTCACCAAATGAGAGACTTTCGGATACTTATGCATAGTCATCTCTTCCATTAGGACAGCAAGCGATGAAACAAAGGAGCCGTACATGACCGTTACCAGGAATAGGGTGAAAACTACTGCAGGGTCAAGGAAGTCAAATAACAACCCAAAAATAATCAGTAAATATCCCATGAATTCGAACACTGCTCCAAGTAATTCCACAAATAAGAAATAAGGAAATGTGACAAATCCAATGGTACCAAACCTTGGATTAAAGAACATTTTTCGATGTGTATAAAGCGTTTCAGCTAAACCTGTTTGCCATCGAACACGCTGCGACCGTAAATCATTGAAAGACTCAGGGGCTTCTGTCCAGCAGACAGGATCCGGTATATATTCAATCCGGTCTGCCAGTTTTTCCTCACGAATCATTCGCTGGAGCCTGACGATCAATTCCATATCTTCTCCAACAGTACCTTCTTGGTAGCCGCCAATATGGATCACCTTGTCCTTACGAAAAACTCCGAATGCCCCCGAGATAATCAATAGCTGATTGAATCGGCTGAATCCCAAACGCCCAATCAAAAACGCACGGAAATATTCTACAATTTGCATGATGACCAAAGGTTTACTGGATAGCTCAATCACTTCTATTTTGCTTCTGGCTATCGTTGTGCCATTTGCAACACGGATGGATCCACCAACAGCAATAATTTTCCCATCTGCCGCAAGGACAGGTTTCATTGCTTTTAATAACGCATCCTGTTCCAATATGGAATCCCCGTCAATCGCACAAAAGAACGGGTAATTGGCTAAATTAATCCCACTGTTTAATGCATCTGCTTTACCGCCGTTTTCTTTGGAGATTACGACTAAATTAGGGAATATGGGAGATTTATACACTTTACGGATAGGCTTAGTATCGATATGCTTGCGAATTGCATGATCCACCACTACCAATCCGTACTCATCTATCAATTTGGAAAGAGTTTGATCTTTGGAGCCATCATCCACCACAATGATTTCATATTGTGGGTATTGCAAAGTCAATAATGATCGGACGGTACTGATGACCCCAATCTCCTCATTATAAGCAGGAACAATTATGGAAACGGGTATCGTACTTTCACTAATAGCCAAATCTTCCAGAGTCTCTTTTTTATCCAGTCTGCCTTCCCTTAACACTTTTCGTAAAGACAGTAGAAATAAGAAAACATAGCTTAATGCCGTAAAAGACATATAAATGATAATCATTAGCGCAAAAAATTGAAACAACCTAATCCAAATATCAGACATAAGACGGAACCTCTCTATCTAGCTTTAAACACTGAGATGCCATATCTCTGGCATACGGATCAGGATGGCTTTGTGAAAGTTCAAGCAGCTTGCTCTCACCAAATGTTTGCAATATAGCTTCTGCTGTTGAATAGCGAACCCACCAAACAGGATCTCCAAGAAACTCACTAAGTTCACTTTCAAATTGTGGTAGGGACAAGGCGCCTACAATTTTTGCTGCAAACATCCGCTCTTCCCAAATTTCGGACTTGAAAAATGGTTCCAGAAACTTGGTATCTGATAAGTAGCTCATCCTGAAAATGGCTTTCAATGCTTGAATGCGCATTTCCGGAAGTTCATGAAACAGTTTTTCCTCAACGAGTTGCAAATATTCCAGTTTCTTCGAAAGTCCAAAATACATTAACAAAGAACTGACAGCTTTTGAACTGCCATGAAGCGAAACATACTCAACTGCCTGTGGGATTACATCGTCAGGAAAGCGAGTAAACGCTGATAGAAAAACTGTTTCAGTCGCTGATTGATCTTTTTCTAAATACGCTAAAATGGACAAATCGCCTATGGCTGCCAAGGTACGTATCAATTGCTGCTTTTCTTCGTCATGAATTTTGATTTCTTCCAGTCTTCGTTTAAGAATGGGCTGTAAAGATTCCATTCGAAAATTTTCTATATAATATAGTGCATTTACACGAGCCGGCCAAGCCCCAGTATTCAGTACTCTTTTATAGTATGAACTTAAATAGTATGTAGCGCTCTCGCGAATCTTGTGCTGCAATCCTTCATCTGTTGTAATCGCCATACTATCACTGAACAATTTCTCTGCAACACGATACTCTTCAGGGGGAAGAGGGATATATACATCTTGATCATTATATAAATACTGAATAAACAAAGGCATGCTTTCTTTGTAAATATGGTCTTCATGTATTTCTCGCTTGTTTTTTTTCATTTTCTTGCTTGCTAAAAATAACAGCAGTAGCAGCTGGGAAAGAGCCAAAACAATAAATAGAATGATAAAAAAAGTAAGTAGGATATTCATAGGAATAACCTACTGACAAGACGCTGGATACGGGCCAATACCTCTTGTGGATGAAAAGGTTTCAGCATGTAGTCATCTGCGCCCGAATTGAGGGCGTGCAAAATATCTTGGTTATTTTTTTTGTCAGTCAACATAGCAATTAGCACACGTTCGGATTGTACTTTTTTCTTCACAATGTGCAGGACTTCTAATCCGTCCATTTTGGGCATTACACCATCCAGCATGACAACGTGATAATCCTGTGGTGTATACCAATTTGATTCCGTAAACTCAAAGCCGTCATTGTAGCTGTGGACACTAATATCAAAAGTATCCGATTGCCATGCAGAGAACTGCCTTTCAAGTAATGCCCGAACCATCGCATCATCATCAACGATATGTATCATTAAGCGGCTAGCGAGGGAACTGGCAAACGAATTTTCATCATACACATGGATGGAATTTCTGCCTGCTTTTTTGGCTTGTTGTAAAGCACGGTCAGCCTGCTTCAGCAAAGTTCCTTCGATATGAGTGGAAGGAAACCATTCCGATATCCCAGCTGAAAAGGTGATATTCCAAAGTTCTCGCATTTGTTCAGCGATATCTTCTACGATATTTGCAGCAACAAGAGCTGGTTTATGGCGAATCAATAGGACAAATTCATCACTACCAAAACGGAATACATCTATCTTTGTTCGTAGGGTCTGTTGGGCAATATGGACAAAAGATTGTAGCACTTCATTACCTTTTTGATGGCCATAAAGATTATTGAAATCTTTAAATAAGTCGAAGTCAATGAGAACAATTGAAAAAGATTCATTGGATATTTCGTAACGATTATAAAGAGAAGACTTGGTTATATAAAATTGTTTCCTGTTGTATGCACCAGTTAATTCGTCAACGAGTAATTTATTCGTAATCGACTTTCTAAAAGCCACGCGGTTTAATATAAAGGGAATGAAAATATCCAAATCAATCGGTTTGCTGATAAAATCTATTGCCCCTAGTTCATATGCGCGTATTCGATTTTCTTTTAATTGATTGGAAGAGATAATCGCGGTTGGTATAGATCGATCTCGTGAAATATCTTTGATTTCCAGCAATACATCAAATCCACTTTTATCGGGCAGGTTTGCTTCAATAAGCACGAGATCTGGATTGACGGTATGGAAATATTCAATTCCTTTTGAAGCGGTCGTTGCAATTAAAACAGAAATAGAATGTCGGTCAAAAGAATCTTTCATGTCCATGACAAAATCAATATTTGGGTCAATAAGTAAAATTAACACCTCATCCCGAGGTTGAGATCTAGATTCATTTAATGGAATGTGTTGATCCATATTGTGCACCTCCAAACTTTGAATCTTAATTATAACAAAATAGAGTAAATAGAAATACATGTTAGTATGGGTCAGGAAATCTTACTACACAATTTCAGATGACAAATAATCGAATAAGTCATGAAAATTCAAGATTTATGGAAAGCGAGTTAAAGAAACAACATAATGCATTTAGTGTAGTTATTTTAAATTATCAAATCACGTAAATAGGACACCGTTCGTAAGAAAGCAAAGACATTTTTAATTAGGCAAGAAGAAAAACAAAGAACAGTTAGCAAAAGCTAACTGCTCCATTTGGCTTCAAAAGGTTAGAGATTGTAGGATGATATCCAATTTTAGTTTCTGAAAATTTCAACTTGATAGTCCTTAGCAGAATTTACAATAGCACAGATTTTCTGTTGTTCATCGCCAGCGACATGTCCATCTAAATAAATTTCAGATGTCGCATACTCTCCTGAATGACTTATATTATTAATCACAACATCAACATTTTTTTCTTTTTTAAAGTATTCTATAGTCGCTAGTTTAGCTGTTTCTTTGGTTTCTGGCCACGCTTCTTTACTGAATTCATCTGGTGTACCGTAATCCATAATAAAATATACCCATGCAGCTAGGAGAAGTATCATAGCTCCACCAAATACGAATAAGCGCTTTAATAGATTTTTCTTCATTAACCTTCACCTTTCAATAGCGTTCTTACTTTGTTCACATGACCACTTTGTTCAAGTCTTTTCATTACGAGCGTTTACTCCTCAAAACTTTATTTTATGCTTGTTTATTATACTATTCTGGTTCGTTAGCTATTATCTTATTACGTGACACTCACATTACAATTTTGTATGTTGTTGATGAACGTCGGGTTGTTGCGTCGAATGCTGTTCCCCATAAAAATCTCGTAATGTGTAATTAAATCAAGTTAATACAGAAATAGGAATTCAAATGAAATAATGGGGCTGCCTATTGTAGCAACCCCTATCTATGAAACCGTTGGCGATGTCATGCCACGGTTTTTTTGTTGATCTCCACTATTTCATCCATCATTTTTCATTGTCTCTTCCATTACGGATCGCAGGTTATTGCCTCATCCGGATGTGATAGGCATACTTGTGTTGTGTTGGGTTTCCCAAAGTCTGTGCTGTCTTTGGTGATAACGATAGCATAATGGAAATATATATATCATTTAGCTTTTGATAGAAGAAATGGTGACTCAACATATGCTAATAGGTTAAATACTAGATTTTTAGATTGGTTGACAGATAATTTCTGTTGTTGTAGACTGTTGATGTTGTTGAAAGACTGATTAACACAATTGAATACAACCTCACTTATATGGTGAGGTAGAGGCGCGATATTTAACAGTCCTTAGAGGAGTTTGAGAAAGCTTTGATTCTAGGGAGAAGGAAATGTCGCCGAAGTGAGTAATATTTCTCGGTATTACTTGCTGGGTCTGTAGTTAAGAACTGCAGGACTGTCTCAATAAACATCCCGGTTTATTGAGTGTGCTATCTCATTTGGGAAAAGTAGAGGATTTAGGGCAACTACGCATATTGCGACCTGAGTTCATCTCAGGTCTTTTTTTTGTGGAGTTGGCCTTTTTAGTCTATAAAGACGAAGTAAAACATATAACAAACAAAAGGGGAGAACTAGACATGAGAAAAAAATCAGCCATATTTTTAACGATATTCCTTTCTACCATTTTGCTTTTAACAGCTTGTGGGACAAGCAGTTCAGAGAAAACAGGTTCATCAGAAAAGAAAGATCCATTCATAGTAGGTATGGAAGCAGGATATGCGCCATTCAACTGGACTCAAATGGATGATGCAAATGGCGGAGTGAGAATTGACGGAAATGCTGAATATGCAGGTGGCTATGACGTTGAAATTGCAAAACGAATCGCTGACAAGCTAGGTAAAGAATTAGTCATTGTCAAAACGGAATGGGACGGTCTTGTTCCAGCATTGGTTTCTGGCAAGATCGATGCCATCATTGCTGGCATGTCACCAACAGCTGAACGCAAAGAGTCAATCGATTTTTCGGACAACTACTATACTTCAGAGTTGGTCATGGTTGTTAAAAAGGGCGGGAAATATGAGGACGCCGCTTCAATCCATGATTTCAAAGGAGCAAAAGTAACGGCACAATTAAATACATTCCACTACTCCGTGATCGATCAAATCAAAGGTGTGAAAAAGCAGACTGCTATGGATAACTTCCCGGCGATGCGTGTAGCACTTGAATCAGGAATGATTGATGGATATGTATCGGAACGCCCAGAAGGATTCAGTGCTTCCGCAGCTAACGACAACTTCGCTATGGTTGAATTTACAGATGGTTTCGAGACTTCTGTAGAAGACACGACAACTGCAGTCGGATTGCAAAAAGGCAGTGACTTGACAGAGAAAATCAATGAAGCACTCGCAGAGATTTCAGATGAAGAACGTCAGGAAATCATGGATAACGCAATTAAAAATCAACCGGCAGCACAATAAGTAACAACGTGATACCGGCTGCAATAGCAGCCGGTTTTAAGTTGTCCAAGGAGGACAAAGATGAGTACTGAGTGGATTATGACGATTTTATCTAATAACTGGCCGATGTTCATTCGTGGAGCAGGTATGACACTCTTGATTTCCATTATCGGGACAATTCTTGGGGCAATCATTGGATTGCTGATTGGTGTCATCAAAACGATTCCAATGCCTGAACGAGGGGCTAAAAAATGGCTATTAAAAATTATTAATACAATTTTATCTGTATATGTTGAGTTTTTCCGCGGCACGCCAATGATCGTGCAAGCCATGGTTATCTTTTATGGATCGGCCTTGGCATTTGGCATCAGCATGGACGTATTGTCTGCGGCCATCTTCATCGTATCGATCAATACAGGAGCGTACATGGCAGAGATTGTCCGTGGGGGAATAGTGTCCGTCGATAAAGGCCAATTCGAAGCATCTCAGGCAATCGGCATGAATCATTTCCAGACGATGATCCATGTCGTCCTGCCGCAAGTCATTCGTAACATTTTGCCGGCAACAGGCAATCAATTTGTCATCAATATTAAAGATACGGCTGTACTTAACGTCATTGGCGTTACCGAGTTGTTTTTCCAAACGAAATCAGTGGCAGGAAATAACTTCAGATATTTTGAATCGTTCTTTGTTGCCTGTGTCCTGTATTTCATCATGACGTTCACCGTCACATTAATCCTTCGATATGTGGAACGGAAACTGGATGGACCTAAAAATTACAGCATGATTGGAATGCCGGAAAATGTACTTGGTACAACAAAAAACGGTAACCGATAAGAAAGGAGAAGTTCACATGGAAGTAGTTATTGATATACAGCATCTAAGCAAATCTTTTGGATCCCATGAAGTATTGCGCGACATTGACTTCTCGGTAAATAAAGGGGAAGTGGTCTGTGTCATTGGTTCTTCGGGATCTGGAAAGTCCACTCTTCTGCGCTGCATTAACCTATTGGAAAAACCGAGTGGCGGACAAATCATTTATAATAATGAAAACATTTTGGATAACAAGCATGATATCCATGCTTACCGAACAAAACTCGGAATGGTCTTCCAGCAATTCAACTTATTCAACAATCATAATGTCCTCAACAATTGCGTCATTGGACAAGTGAAAATTTTGAAACGCTCAAAGGAAGAAGCGGAAAAAATTGCGATGAAATACCTGAAAGTCGTTGGGATGGATCGATATATCAACGCGAAACCAAGCCACTTGTCAGGCGGTCAAAAACAGCGTGTAGCAATTGCACGTGCACTTTCAATGGAACCAGACGTCATGCTGTTTGATGAACCAACATCAGCACTAGATCCTGAGATGGTAGGAGAAGTTCTTAAAGTCATGAAGGAACTTGCCGAAACAGGTCTTACCATGCTAATCGTCACGCATGAGATGGAATTTGCGAAGGAAGTTTCAGACCGTGTCGTATTTATGGACAAAGGTGTTATTTGTGAAGTGGGAAGTCCAGAGCAAATTTTCAATAACCCAACACAAGAACGTACAAAAGAATTCTTAAAACGAACATTAAAAAAGATGTAAATTAATCTTTTCTAAATCATAATTACATGACAAAAAAGGGATATCCGATTACTGGATGTCCCTTTTCTTATTGTCTCTCAAGTACAGCAAATCTATGATTTTAATCGTTGAATATATTAAATGAGTTTGATTTTGATGTTGCGCTTAATGTGAAATCACGATTTGATTGAGGCTTTTATATTTATTTTCAAATAAAAATCATAGCTATTTCTTTTTTGGACATCTTATTAGAAAGAAAATGTTGTATGAGGTGATATCTATGATTATTGAAAGGTCGTCTAAGTGGAAAGAAGGCTTCATTAATCGATTGGAAAATCGTGAAGCTTGGGATAACTGGACGCTATATAAGATGAGTTATGACGTAGTAAAGTCGAACTTGATTACCGAATTTACAGGTCTTCAATCTCCTAAATATTTACCTAACCTGACACCATTGAAACATCAACTCGAAGTCGCAGAAACCGTTATAGAACGCATGAATGGAAAAGCGATTCTCGCAGATGAAGTAGGGCTTGGCAAAACCATTGAAGCCGGTTTGATTATGAAAGAGTATCTCATCAGGGGACTTGTGAAAAAGGCGTTAATATTGGCTCCAGCTTCTTTAATCAATCAATGGGTGCAAGAGTTGAACCACAAATTTTATATTCCAGCCATTGCTTATCGAAAGAACTATGGATTAGATCATTACAGTGTTGTCGTCATGAGCATGGATATGGCCAAAAGGAGCCCACATAAAGAACATATCTATGAGCAGGATTATGACTTAATCATCATTGATGAAGCACACAAATTGAAGAATCATAAAACAAAAAACTATGAGTTTGTTCAAGATTTAAAGAAGAAGTTTTGTTTGTTACTGACGGCCACGCCTATTCAAAACAATCTATTTGAATTATTTCATTTAATCTCCTTGTTGAAACCTGGACATCTCGGTGATTATGAGACGTTTCAAGCAGCGTTTTCCGCAAGCAAACATAGCTGGGAAAATGATGATTTCTTAAAAGAATTAGTGAATCAAGTGATGGTCAGAAACCGAAGACAGGACACAGGAATTGAATGGACCAACCGACGTGTTCAAACCATTCCGATTCAGTTTACCCCACAAGAAAAAGAAGTCTACGAAATGATTTTGGAATTGAAGAATATATCGCCTGAATTTTCGAGTGCATTCACGATGATTACACTGCAAAAGGAAATGTGCAGCAGTAAGGAAGCTACGTATTTGACCTTAAACGAGATGCGTCAAAAATGCACTGATTCAAAGGCGGTTCTTTATATAGAAGAAATCATTCAAAAGTTGGTGACGCTCGAAGTCAATGCAAAAGCTGAAAAAGCTTATGACATCATTACCGAGGCAAATGATAAAGTCATCTTATTTACCGAATACCGAGCCAGTCAAGCGTATTTACAATGGTATTTACATTCTAAAGGAATCACAAGTGTTATCTTTAACGGGAAGTTCAAGGCGAGTAAACGAGACTGGATGAAGCAATTGTTTAAAGACCACGCACAGGTGCTGATTGCGACTGAATCTGGTGGAGAAGGGATTAACCTGCAGTTCTGCCACCATGTCATCAACTACGATTTACCTTGGAATCCGATGAAATTGGAACAGCGTATCGGACGTGTTCACCGGTTAGGTCAGGAACATGATGTTCATATTTACAACTTGGCAATTGAACAAACCATTGAGAAAGATATCTTAGAGTTGCTCCATGTCAAAATCGATGTATTTGAGAAGGCAGTGGGTGAGCTAGACAGTATTTTATCCACATATAAACAATCCATTTGATTTGAGACATCTAGAGGAGGAATCATATGTATCCACAACAAATCCACGAATATTTAGTGAGGTTTTTTAAAGAAAACAATTGCCAGATCGTCAAAGAACATGACCACTACATCACTGTTCAATTAACCATCGATATGGACAAAAAAATCATGAACCGCCCATATTATTGGCAATACATCGAAAATACAAACATTGTTCCGAGTCCGGCTCAAATAACGTTAATTACTGATCAAAACAAATTGGAGGAAGACGTCAAAGGGGAAGTTGTGCACTTTGGTTCTCCATGGCTCAATCAGATATTTCAAGCAACCAATGATCTGGGTTCATTTGTCCACATGTATGAACGGGTATCCGGTAATCCTGGTTCCCAACCCATATTAACTCCATGGTTAGGCGTGAACTATAAAGTATCGTATTACAGCGATCAGACGAAGGAAATGCTGTACTCTTTAGGTATTAATTTGATGACAGGGGAAATGAAACATAGTTTTCAGGAAGAGATAAGTGAACTGGATTTGGATTCCACTATGCCGAAAAATGCCTTTGATTTAATGTATATTATTAAGCCAATACGAGGATTAGAGCGATTGGATGCTGCAATCGAAAGCCTAATCCAGCATGACGACCACACATGGGCGGATGAAGCCAAAAGTAGATGGCAAAAGGATCGGCAAGTGCTGGAGCATTTTTATGAAGCGATGGATAACAAACCGGAGTGTTACGAGATGGAGAAAAAAGCAATGGATGAGCAGTACCAAACGCGAATTAACATCGACGTAGTAAATGGTGGATTGTTCTATATGCAATCATAAATGCTGGAATCTAACTCAATGTTATTTCCCAAGACGTTATCAAAAAGTAAATGGACTTAATACAAAAAAGGCAGAGTTGTTTAACCCGTTCAGTTATCTGGTACACAATCTATATTAAAACATACAATAAGAGCCCAAATTCGCATTGAATTGGGCTCTTTTAAAATGCCTATATAACAGGCTGAATATCACTTATTTGATTTGACTTCCAATCAAAATGTCTTTTAACTCTTCAACACTTTTGACAATATAAGTAGGGTTAGAATGACTTAGTTCTTCATATGAACCATATCCATAAGTTACTCCAATAGAGTCAATACCGTTATTATTTGCCCCAATGATATCGTGCTTCTTGTCACCAATCATAATAAAGTCATCTAGCTTATGCCCATTGTACATATCGAGTATGTACTGAATAATCTCTGTTTTTGCTGTTCTTGTTCCATCTAGATTACTTCCGACAACAAGGTCAAAATATTGGTCAATATTAAAATGAATTAGTATTTGTTTAGAAAATACAGTAGGCTTTGATGTTGCAACAACTAAAGTGAAATTTAGGTCTTTCAATGATTTCAATAGTAACGATATATTTGAATATAACTCATTTTCAAACATCCCCATCTCTCTAAACCTTTCTCTATAAAAATCAATTGCTTTTTGCGTATTTTCCTCATCAAAATTGTAGTATTCAGCAAAAGAATCTTGAAGTGGTGGACCAATGAAGCATTCAAGTTTATCAATATCAGACTCAATAATGTGCATTTTCTGCAATGCATATTGAACAGACTTTGTTATACCTACTTTAGGGTCTGAAAGCGTTCCGTCTAAATCAAATAAAATTATTTTGTATTTGTCCATATTAAACTCCCCTTTGTATCAAATTCCAACTTAACTTTATCGTAAGAATCTTTTAAAAAATCAAGCACTTGTTGAACTAACCGACCCTGTTAGTTAAGTAAGAAAAAGGCTTCACTCCTAATTGAAGTAAAGCCCCCGTTAGCACAATAAGAAAGGACCAAAGAGTGATCCTTTCTTATTGAAACATTCTATCGACCTATCTCTCGGTTATATTTTTTATAACTGCCATTTCCTTACCGAACCTATCACCATTATCAATAAATCCCAAACTCGAGTATAAATTATGTGCTCCCAAATTTTCAGGATGATAACCTACAACAATTTTTTGGGCATTCGGTAATTTAGCCATCTCTGAAATCATTAACTTAGTTGCAGCTTTACCTATCCCCTTGCCTTGGAATTCCTTATCCACCATTATTCTATATACCCAATAACCATCAAGTTCTTCTTGAACAGAATTGTACATCAAAAAGCCAACTACTTTTTCTTCAGCATAAATAGCATATGGCTTTAATGAAGGCTCAAACTTTGACTGAGCTATTGATATAGCATTGGGCTCAATGTATTCTTTTTGTTCTGTTGATATCTCTAATTCACAACAGCTGTACCAGTTTTCTGCATTTAATTCTACGATTTTCACATTTTCTGTACTCATAATTTTCCCCTTTCAAAATCTGGGAAAACGCTAAACAACTTTGTTAATTAGTCGTTATCCCCTTGTAGTCATTAATAATAAAAATTCTTTTGTTTGTCATAATGAACGCCTCCTCTAACAACTATTGCCTAAAAATTATATCCATGAATCTTTAGGCTTTTTAATTATACTATTTTTCCCTATTTATTCTTATAATATTTTCCATTCTTCTTGAACTAACCGGCCTCGTTAGCCACCAAATAGCTTAATAATAAATCTTTCAAGGCGTGAATAGAGCGAGAAAAAAGCACTGCTAAAAGCAATGCTAATCACAGAACAAGGACAAAAGAGCTCACATTCTTATTAATACCATTTATCTCCAATGAGGAAGGAGGTATTTGAACATTTAATGTGGAATAACTTCCATAACTAATATGAATGGGTAAACAGAATCAACAAGTAGTAAATTACTGTTGCATGTAAATACTCATGAATTTCATCATAAGGGTAAGATTGTTGCGATGGCTCACCTGAGGAAATATGAACCTCCAAATACAGATGTGTTAGGCACGGAAGATAAGAGAAAAATATAAGTGATATTTCGTATTAATGAAAACCTACTAAGTACACAAGGTGATAGAAAAGGAGAAAGACAGATGACACTATTAAATAGATTGCAAAAAGGGGATAAAATCGGTATTTATTCGCCTTCGTCACCCATCACATATTCTTCACCGAAACGCTTTCAACGGGCAAAGAGCTTTTTAGAATCTAAAGGTTTTGAGATTATTGAAGGAAATCTTACAAGAAAGCATGATTATTACCGATCGGGGACCAACCAGGAGCGAGCAGACGAATTAAACGAACTTATTCGAAACCCGGAAATTAAGATGATAATGTCTACAATAGGCGGTACCAATTCCAATGCGCTACTACCGTACCTTGATTATGATGCTTTTAAGAAAAACCCGAAAATCATGATAGGGTATTCTGATGCTACCGCCATCTTGCTCGGTGTCTATGCTCAAACAGGAATTCCAACATTCTATGGACCTGCTCTGGTGCCTTCTTTCGGAGAATTCGAACCATTTCTTGACCATACATATGATTATTTCAAAGAGATGTTAATAGAAGAACAAAGTCTTCCATATGTCATCCCTACACCGCCAATCTGGACGGATGAACCTATAAACTGGGAGGTTAAAACAGGAGATAAAGTACAGAGGGATAATGAATGGGTATGTGTGAATGAAGGCGTGGCGCAAGGCCGATTAGTAGGTGGTAATTTAAACGCGATGTATGGCATTTGGGGAAGTCCATATATGCCGGACATCCAGCAAGGGGATATTCTCCTGTTAGAGGACACGATGAAAACGGCATCCGTTGTCGAAAAGAACTTCACTCTGCTCAAGCTGAATGGTGTATTTGAAAAAGTTTCCGGCATTCTATTAGGGAAACATGAATTATTTGATGATCAAGGTACTGGAAGAACTCCATACGATATTTTGCTCGAAGTGATGGGGAACAGGGACATTCCGATTCTTGCAGATTTTGATTGTTGCCACACGCATCCTATGCTGACGTTGCCTATTGGCAGAAACGTGGAGCTGGATGCAACGAATAGAAAAGTGAAGATTATGGAGAAATGGATTAAGTAGGTAAGCAGCGTTGCTTTTCGTTCAATTCAAAATAGAGATGGAGGACTTAATAATGAAGTCTATTACTACACCTGACCTTTCAACAAGGCCGTTCAATTTAATGGTTGACCGCATAATGGATGCACCGCCCGATGTACTGTTCCAAGCGTGGACTACACAGATCGATCGTTGGTTCGCTGTGCCAGGAAGCGTCATCATGCAGGGAGAAATCAACACGTCTTTTTTCTTTGAGACTGCATTTGACGGTCAACGTCATCCTCACTACGGAAGGTTTTTAAGGATTGAGCAAGACCGGCTTGTCGAAATTACTTGGGTTACTGGGGATGGAGGAACAAAGGGCGCGGAAACTGTTGTCACAATAAAGCTAGAGCCAAATGGAGATGGAACACAAATTCGTCTTACGCACGCAGGCTTTATAGATGATGAGTCAAGAAACGGACATAAAGATGCTTGGCCGATGGTTCTTGAACATCTAGACAAGTGTATGATGGGACGTTCTTAAGGTTCAAATACAATAAACATCTTTTGCTAGGGGCAATTAATAATGAAACCTAGATTATATTACTTACTCATCGTGTTTACAGTTTCATAAGCATTTTATCTGATATTCGGTACGTGGATGTCGATAAATCACCCATAAGGGATTTTTTCTTAACCATGGGTGTGATTCATTTCATTCTTGCTTACTCTCCAGATTTGAAGAGGTATTTTCTTTCGTTACAATTGCTTATTAAACTAGCATGCCTGCCATTGACGTACAATAGCAAAAGCGGCACGTTTTTAAGTGCCGCTTTTTTGGATTAATATTACCTATAAGAGTCATGAGTTGGGCTAAACAAGTCTTCATCTGAATTTCTGACAACAGAAAAGTGTTCGACATTATAATGACCGTGAAGAGTACGATTATGATGTTTAATAATTTGTTCTGCACTTAAAACATCATTATCATTTGTTGAATGCCCATCACCGACTAATGTAATATCCAAGCCACTGATAGTAGCTGTTCTGACTGCACTATCTATGCAGTGTTGTGTTTTACAGCCCATAATAACAACATGTTCAATCTGTTGAGTTCTTAAATGATTCAGAAGACCGGTCCCGTGAAAGGAATTCGTCGCTGACTTATCGAAAATTTTTGCATCCGCGGGTACATTGATCTCATTGTGAACTTGAAAGCCTTCACCTTTCCCCTCAGAAACATCGAGATCTCTTACAAACACAACTGGGATGTCTGCTTCGCTTGCTTTTTCAATCACTTTATTGATATTCCTAATAAGTTGCGCTTTATTAAAAACCGCACTTTCTTTCTGATTCCCATCGATTAATTCTTGTTGAGCATCAATGATTAATAATGTTTGATTCAAATGATTTTCCCCTTTCAAAATGTAGGGAAACGCTAAACAACTAATTAGCTAGACGTAATCCCCATATAAATTTTCATGCTGACATTTCTTTTGTTTGTCATACTATCATCCTCCTCGGCAAAAAATCGTCTATAAATTAATATTTTTAATTTTTAGACTATTAAATTGTATCATGTTTCTTCTATAATAATAAAGTTACAATTGCGATAGGCGAGAAAAAGTGTAAAGCAATCTGTTTTTCGTTTTTGATCTCCCATGAAAGGGCAGTATCTAATATAAGTAGGAATACTTCAACGAGACATGTTAGTTCAATATCACCTCCCGTGTGAATTCCTACTTCCTACTTCCTACTTCCTTCTTATTAAACTAACGACTAATCGGTAAGCTACTAAGTCAGGTCTTTTCTTATTGAACTACGAGGCAGGTTAGTGAGTCTACATTCATTATTGTTTTTTCTAGCTTAATTATTTACGCATCACATTGATCATGGTCGCTACATGTTATTAACTCTCAAGGAGTTCAGAGTATATGCTTTTGATTAATATTCAGCTAGGAGATTGAGTTTCTGAAATAAGATTAGAAAACTTTTAGTATTGTGTTGACTTTTATAAGTCAGGCTGATAT